>NZ_BAAILO010000282.1:39151-40487 GCF_054589115.1 Cupriavidus sp. 8B
GCAGCCGGGCCACCCCCGCCGCGGTGCGCAGCACATCCAGCGCGCCGAACAGCATGCCGGGCATGGCCTCGGGCAACCACAGCAAGCGCACGTGCAGCGGCACGGGGCGGCTAGGCGGGGGAAGGGCGGGAGGCTCCGGCAGGGCGGTAGTGGCAGAAGAGGCGGGCATGGCGGGATCGGCATTCCAATTGGCGGGATTGATCCTACCTTGCCGCGCCCGCAAGGGCTAGCATCGTCGCTCGGCGGACCACCGCCCTAACCACAATAACGATGCAAGCAACAGGAGACTTCATGCAGCCAACCCTGCGCCGACTTACCCATACCGCTGTGGCAGCGCTTGCGCTGGCATGCGGGGCAGCCGGCAGCGCCCGCGCCGCGGACACGCAACTGCTGGACGCCGCCCGCGCGGCCGAGCCCGCGTTGATCCAGTCGCTCAAGGACATGGTGTCGATCGAGTCCGGCAGCACCAATGCGGCCGGCCTGGCGCAGATGGCCAGCTTCACCGAGGGCCGGCTCAAGGCGCTGGGCGCCAGCACCGAGCGCATTCCGGTGACCAAAGGCCCGGGCACCATGGTCAAGGCCACCTTCACCGGGACCGGCAAGCGCCGCATCATGCTGATCGCCCACATGGACACGGTCTATGGTCCCAACACGCTGGCGACGCAGCCGATCAGGCTGGACGGCAATCGCCTGTACGGCCCCGGCATCGCCGACGACAAGGGCGGCATCGCGGTGATCCTGCATTCGCTGGCTATCCTCAAGGCGGCCGGCTGGCAAGACTATGCCCAGCTCACCGTGCTGCTCAACCCGGACGAGGAAGTGGGCTCGCCCGGCTCGGGCGACACGATCACCAAGCTGGCCGAGCAGCATGATGTGGTGCTCTCCTGCGAGCCTTCAGCTGGCTCGGTCGTGATGAAGGGCCAGCCGCTGCTGCTGGCCTCGGCCGGCGTTGCCACCGCCACGCTGGACGTCAAAGGCCGTGCGGCGCATGCCGGCGCCGCGCCGGAACTGGGCCGCAATGCGCTCTACGAATTGTCGTACCAGATGCTCCAGACCCGCGACGTGGCCAAGGACGTGCCGGGCGCGGCGCTGGTCTGGACCCGCGCGAGCGCCAATGGTCCGTTGAACCAGATTACGGAGAAGGCAGAGGCCGTGGGCGATGTTCGCCTGACCCAGCCCGGCGCGCTGGAGAAATTGCAGGCAGCGCTACAGGCCAAGCTATTGAGGCTTGCATAAATGCTGACATCACCACAACTCGGCCTGCTTCCAGCACGCAGCAATGATGTTGGCGCGTTGCTGTGCGCTGCGCAGCCGATTGCGGGCGGTTGTTTTGAGT
>NZ_BAAILO010000283.1:0-36061 GCF_054589115.1 Cupriavidus sp. 8B
CCGGGTCGCCTTCTTTGCCTACTTTCTTGGCGAGACAAGAAAGTAGGTCGCCTCCCCGCAGGGGAGGTGAAACTGCCTTTGACTTTAAGCCGTTGACGTCAAGCAGTTGAATTTGCAGTGATGAAGCAGCACCAATGGAGACGCTCGAAGCGCGTGGCGGCGCCAGCCAACGCACTCGCGGGCAAGCCGGTATTATTGATGTCTCTCCGGCGCGGGAGTTGCAGACCTTGCTGGCTGCCGCAACTGCCGGACAACAACCTTCAAGCGAAGAGCATATCCATGGATCTGCGAGGCAAGCATCTCGTCCTTGGCCTGACCGGCGGCATCGCCTGCTACAAATCGGCCGAGCTGGTCCGCCTGCTGACCAAAGCCGGTGCCACCGTGCAGGTGGTCATGACCGAAGGCGCCACCCAGTTCATCACGCCGGTGACCATGCAGGCACTCTCCGGGCGCACGGTCTTCACCTCCCAATGGGACGCGCGCGTGGGCAACAACATGGCCCATATCGATCTCTCGCGTGAAGCCGATGCCATCGTGGTCGCGCCCGCCTCCACCGATTTCCTCGCCAAGCTGACGCATGGCCTGTGCGACGACCTGCTGACCACCCTGTGCATCGCTCGCAACTGCCCGTTGCTGGTGGCGCCGGCCATGAACCTGCAGATGTGGTCGGCCCCCGCCACCCAGCGCAATGCCGCCCAGCTGCGCAAGGACGGCGTGACCCTGCTGGGCCCCGGCAGCGGCGACCAGGCGTGCGGCGAAGTCGGCGACGGCCGCATGCTGGAGCCGTTGGAGCTGCTTGCGGATATCATCGCGTTCTTCCAGCCCAAGCCGCTGGCCGGGCGCCGCGTGGTGATCACGGCCGGCCCCACCTTTGAAGCCATCGACCCGGTGCGCGGCATTACCAACCGCTCCTCCGGCAAGATGGGCTTTGCCATCGCGCGCGCGGCCCGCGAGGCCGGCGCCGACGTGGTGCTGGTGGCTGGCCCGACGGCCCAGCCCACGCCGCGCGGCGTTGCCCGAACCGATGTGGAAAGCGCGCAGCAGATGCACGACGCGGTAATGGCGGGCTTGCCCGGCGCCGATGTGTTCATCGCCGTGGCGGCCGTGGCCGACTGGCGTCCCGCCGAAGTGGCCAGCCAGAAGCTGAAGAAAGCCAATGATAGCGACACGCCGACGCTGCAGTTCGTGCAGAACCCCGACATCCTCGCCGCCGTGGCCGCAAAGCCGGACGCACCCTATTGCGTGGGCTTTGCCGCCGAGAGCGAAAAGCTCGAACAATACGGCGAGCAAAAGCGCCAGCGCAAGAACGTGCCGCTGCTGGTGGGCAATATCGGCCACCACACCTTCGGCATGGACGACAACGAGATCGTGCTGTTCGATGCCCACGGCATGACCCGCCTGCCGCGCGCCGACAAGCTGACGCTGGCGCGCGACCTGGTAGCGGCCATCGCCCAGCGCCTGCCCGCGCGCCGTTGAGCCTGCATGCCCGGCATCCTCGATCCTCACCCGGCCCAAACCCTGAACATGTCCGCAAGCAAACCCAAAGTGCGCCTCTCGGTGCTCGACCAGAGCCCGGTCATCGCCGGCCATCACGCACGCGATGCGCTGGCCGCCACCGTGGAGCTGGCGCAGGCCGCCGATGCGCTGGGCTACACACGCTACTGGTGCGCCGAGCATCACGGGCTGCGCGGTGTGTGCAATCCGGCGCCGGAAGTCATGCTGGCCCGCCTGGGCAGTGTGACCAAGCGCATCCGGCTGGGCTCGGGCGGCGTGATGCTGCCCTACTACAGCCCCTTCAAGGTGGCGGAGCAGTTCCGCATGCTGGAGGCCCTGTTCCCGGGCCGCATCGATCTTGGCGTGGGGCGCGCGCCGGGCGGCGACATGCGCACCGCGCAGGCGGTGGCCATGGGCCAGTACAACCGGGGCGACCAGTTCGCGGAGCAAGTGCAGGACCTGTCCTGGCTGTTCCGTGGCGAGGTGCCGCCGGGCCATATCGCCGAGGGCGTGGTGCTGCAGCCCGAGATCGATACCCGGCCCGAGCTGTGGGTGCTGGGCTCCAGCGACTACGGCGGCGCCCTGGCGGCACGCCTGGGGCTGCGCTTTGCCTTTGCCCACTTTATCAATCCGCATGTGGGGCATGCCGTCGCGCAGCAATACCGCCGCGATTTCGAGACGGGCTATGACGAGCGGCCCTACAGCGCGGCGGCCATCTTCGTGATCTGCGCCGATACCGAGGCCGAGGCGGCAGAGCTGGAGCGCGCCGTGGACCTGCGCCGGCTGCAGATGGCCTATGGCGTCAACGCACCGATCCCCTCGCTCGCCCAGGCCGCGCAGCACGAGCTCAGCGAGCGCGACCGGCTGATCGTCGAGCGCGAGCGCCCGCGCACCATCTGCGGCACGCCCGAGCAGGTGGCGCAGCGCATGCTGGCCCTGCGCGAGCGCTTCCTTGCCGACGAACTGGTGGTGCTGAGCGTGGCCGCCAGCTACGCGGCGCGGCTGCGCACCTACGAGCTGCTGGCGCAGGCGTTCGACCTGTCGGGCGACTAAGGGACAACCAAGGGACGACTAAGGGAAAACTAAGGGGCAACCAAGCTCGGCTATCATCTCGGGTTGCCAACGTTTTTAGTCTTTCCGGGACCGACCAGCCATGACATTCGAAGCCAACCCCACCGTCGAAATCAAGGTGCTTGACGCACGCCTGCACGAATGGGGCCTGCCGGCTTACCAGAGCGATATGGCGGCGGCGATCGACCTGCACGCCTGCCTGGACGCCGCCCTCACCATCGAGCCGGGCACGCCGGCGCAACTGGTGCCTGCCGGCATCTCCGTGCACATGGGCAACCCCTACATGGCGGCCACCATCGCGCCGCGCTCGGGCCTGGGCCACAAGAAAGGGCTGGTGCTGGGCAACTCGATCGGCGTGATCGACGCTGACTACCAGGGCCCGATCATGGTGAGCGTGTGGAACCGCAATGCGCCCGGCACCGAGCCGATCATGATCCAGCCAGGCGAGCGCATCGCGCAGATGATGTTCGTGCCGGTGCTGCGGCCCGTGTTCAAGACCGTGGAAGTCTTCTCCGAAGACACCGTGCGGGGCGCGGGTGGCTTCGGCTCAACCGGCGTGCATCACGCCAAGAGCGGCTGCTAAGCGGGAGGAGCGGCGCGCTTGACGCAATTGCGTTAGCGCGCCTGCTCGAACAGCAGCGCTACGCCGCCGGCCGCCGAGGCAGGAATCAGGCTCTCGTCGGGGCCCAGGTCGAGCGCGCCGACGCGCGCCTCGCGCCAGCCGCGGCGGGCCGCGGCCAGGTCGCTGGTGCGCAGCCGGATGGCGGCATACCCGGGCACGGCGCGGCGCACATGCTCGGTGCCGGTCGCGGCGGCCAGCGCCTGCGGCGTGGTCACCACCAGCGTGGCGCCACCCAGCGCCAGGCTGCAGATGTGATCGCTCAGTTGCGTCATCTCGCCGCCGGTCAGTTCGGCATAGGCACGCCCGGCAGCCTCCACCAGCGACGGCGCCACCACCAGGAACATGGTAGCGATGCCCACAGCGCCGTTGGCATGCGTGGTCCACTCTGGACGCCACAGCAGCTCCGGCGTGCGGTGCTCGCAAATAAAGAAGCGCGCGCCCGGCGCATCGTCGATCGCAGCGACGCGGAAGGTGGCGGTATGCTCCGCGCCATCGTCCAGCCGCACCGGCCGCGAGAACTCGATCGGGTCCGAAGTGTGCCAGCCGCCACCGCGCAGCTGCGCCGCGGCGGCGAAGGTGTCACTGCTCTTGCAGGACAGCCCCGCGCAGCCGCCCCCGGCTTCCTGCGCATCCCAGTAATACTGCCGCATCGGGCTGGGCGCGGTGACATGCAGCAGCTCAAGATAGTCGCGCGTCAGCATGACGCAATGGTTCTGCGAGCCAAGCGTGTGGTAGCCGCGCGGCGTCAGCGTGAAGCCAAACCCGCGCCAGGCTTGCGCCGCAGCGTCAAGGTCGGGACACACCATCACGGCATGGTCTAGCGGTTCCATCGTCATCGCACCCTCTCGCTTCAATCGAACTGGATATTGGCCTTGCGCGCCACTGCCTGCCATTTGTCGTGCTCGTGGCGCACCAGGCTGGCCAGCTCGGCCGGGCTGCCGCCCACGATCTCGAAGCCCTGCACGGCCAGCGCATCGACCACGCGCGGCTGCCGCAACGACTGGACCAGGGCGTCGTGCAGGCGCGCCACGGTCGGCTCCGGCAACCCGGCCGGGCCAAACACGCCGATCCAGGAATAGGCTTCGAAACCGCGGTAGCCTTGCTCGGCCACGGTTGGCAATTGCGGGAACTGGCGCAGGCGGGTGGTGCCGGTCACGCCAAGCAGCTTGATCGTCTTGGCAGCCACATGCGCCTGCACCGCCGCATAGCTGGAGAAAAATACGTCGACTTCATTGGACAGCACGGCCTGCACCGCCGGGCCGCCACCTTTGTACGGCACGTGGAGAAAGCGCACGCCGGCCTCGGTAGCCAGCGCCTCTGCGGCGAGCTGGTTCAGGCTGCCGATGCCGGAAGACGCGTAGTGGATGCTCTCCGGCTTCTGCCGCGCCATGGCGACCAGCTCCTTCACGTTGGACGCGGGCAAGGAGGGGTTGGCCGCGATCACCAGCGGAAAACGCACCAGTTGCGAGATCGGCGTGAAGTCGCGGAACGTGTCGTAGGGCAGGTTCTTGTAGGCAAACGGGTTGATGGCATGCGTGTCGAACGCCATCAACAGCGTGCTGCCGTCCGGCTTGGCCCGGGCCACGGTGCTCGACGCAATCAGGCCACCGGCGCCGGGCTTGTTGTCGATCACCACCGTCTGGCCAAGCCCGCTCTTCAGGCCGGGCTGCAACTGGCGCGCGACGATATCGACGCTGCCGCCCGGAGGGAACGGCAACACCATGGAGATGGGACGGCCGGAGGCGCCTGCCGTGGCATCGCCACCCAGGGCAGCCAGGCCAGGCACGGGAATCAGGGGCATCGCGCCAAGTGGCAACGATTTGAGCAGCAGGCGGCGCAGCCGCGAGCGTTGGGATTGGGACATCGGGTACTCAGACGGATGGCGGGAACACAGCTGCAGTGCGCAGCCGCACCCGGCCAAAACAAAAAGGGCGGCATTGCTGCCGCCCTGTATTTTGCCCGAGGATAGCACGAATTGCAGGCAAGGTCCGCTCTGCCTGCCCCTCGCGCTTCGTCCTAGACTTCCGCCTTTTCGTTTTCCGGTGCTTCGGGCGGTTCCGCGGCTGCCTCGGCAAAGTCCAGCTTGATCTGGTCCTGCTCGTCGAGATCCACCACCACCCTGCCACCGGACACCAGCTTGCCGAACAGGAGTTCGTCAGCCAGCGCCTTGCGGATCAGGTCCTGAATCAGGCGCTGCATCGGACGCGCGCCCATCAGCGGGTCGAAACCCTTCTTGGCCAGGAACTTGCGCAGGTGGTCGCTGAAGCTGGCTTCCACCTTCTTCTCGTGAAGCTGCTCCTCAAGCTGCATCAGGAACTTGTCGACCACGCGCAGGATGATTTCCTCGTCGAGCGAGCGGAAGCTGATGATGGCATCCAGCCGGTTACGGAACTCGGGCGTGAACATGCGCTTGATGTCGACCATCTCGTCGCCCTGCTCGCGCGAGGACGTGAATCCGATGGTGGCGCGGTTCATGGTTTCCGCTCCCGCATTGGTGGTCATGATGATGATCACATTGCGGAAGTCGGCGCGGCGGCCGTTGTTATCGGTCAGCGCGCCATGGTCCATCACCTGCAGCAGGATATTGAAGATATCCGGATGCGCCTTCTCGATTTCGTCCAGCAGCAGCACGCAGTGCGGCTTTTTGGTGACAGCCTCGGTCAGCAGGCCGCCTTGGTCAAAGCCCACATATCCCGGCGGCGCGCCGATCAGCCGGCTCACCGCGTGGCGTTCCATGTACTCGGACATGTCAAAGCGCAGTAGCTCGATGCCCATGATGAAGGCAAGCTGCTTGGCCACTTCGGTCTTGCCCACCCCGGTCGGGCCGGAGAACAGGAAGGAGCCGATCGGCTTGTCCGTCTTGCCCAGGCCGGCGCGCGACATCTTGATGGCTGAAGCCAGCGCCTCGATGGCCGGCTCCTGGCCGAACACCACGGATTTCAGGTCGCGGTCCAGGGTCTGCAGCTTGCTGCGGTCATCCTGGTTGACGCTCTGCGGCGGGATGCGGGCAATGCGCGAGACGATGTCCTCGATCTCGCCCTTGCCGATGGTCTTCTTCTGCTTGGACTTGGGCAGGATGCGCTGGGCCGCACCGGCCTCGTCGATCACATCGATGGCCTTGTCCGGCAGGTGGCGGTCGGTAATGAAGCGTGCCGACAGCTCGGCCGCCGCGGTCAGCGCCGCAGCCGCGTACTTGACGCCATGGTGCTCCTCGAAGCGCGACTTCAGGCCGCGCAGGATCTGCACGGTCTGGTCGACCGATGGCTCCACCACGTCGATCTTCTGGAAACGACGCGACAGGGCCGCGTCTTTTTCGAAGATGCCGCGGTATTCGGTGAAGGTGGTCGCGCCGATGCACTTGAGCTGGCCCGACGACAGTGCCGGCTTGAGCAGGTTGCTGGCGTCCAGCGTCCCGCCTGAAGCGGCGCCCGCGCCGATCAGCGTGTGGATCTCGTCGATGAACAGGATCGCGTTCGGATTGTCCTTGAGCGACTTGAGCACGCCCTTCAGGCGCTGCTCGAAGTCCCCGCGGTACTTGGTGCCAGCCAGCAGGGCGCCCATGTCGAGCGAGTACACGACGGCCTTTTCCAGGATGTCGGGCACTTCGTTCTTGGTGATGCGCCAGGCCAGGCCTTCGGCGATCGCGGTCTTGCCGACCCCAGCCTCGCCCACCAGCAGCGGGTTGTTCTTGCGCCGGCGGCACAGCACCTGGACCACCCGCTCGACTTCGCTTTCGCGGCCGATCAGCGGATCGATCTTGCCGGCCTTGGCCAGCGTGTTCAGGTTCTGGGTGAACTGCTCGAGCGGGCTTTCCTTGCCATCGCCGCCTTCGCCCTCGGCCGTGCCGTCGCCATGCTTGGCGGGCTCGGCCTGGTCCTTGCGGATGCCATGGCTGATGAAATTGACCACATCCAGCCGGGTCACGCCCTGCTGCTGGAGGTAATACACCGCGTGCGAGTCCTTCTCGCCAAAGATCGCCACCAGGACATTGGCCCCGGTCACTTCCTTCTTGCCGTTGGAAGTGGACTGCACATGCATGATGGCGCGCTGGATGACGCGCTGGAAGCCCAGCGTAGGCTGGGTATCCACCTCGTCGGTACCAGGCACCACGGGCGTGTTGTCCGCGATGAAGTTCTTCAGACTGGTGCGCAAATCCTCAATATTGGCTGCGCAGGCGCGCAAGACTTCCGCTGCCGTGGGGTTGTCAAGCAACGCCAGTAGCAGGTGCTCCACGGTTATAAACTCGTGGCGTGCCTGCCGGGCTTCAACAAACGCCATGTGCAGGCTGACTTCCAATTCTTGCGCAATCATGCTTCCTCCATCACGCATTGCAACGGATGACCCGCCTGCCGTGCGTGGGTTGACACCAGCTCGACCTTCGTTGCCGCGATATCCCTGGTATAGATGCCGCAGACCCCCTTACCCTCCCGGTGGACGGTCAGCATGATCTGCGTCGCCGTCTCCCGGTCCCTGCTGAAATACTGCTGCAGGATCATCACGACGAACTCCATCGGGGTGAAGTCGTCATTCAGCAGCAACACCTTGTACATGGCGGGCGGTTTGAGCGCCTGCTCTTTCCGCTCCAGTACGGTGCCTGCTTCGCGTTGTGGGACATTTGCCAGCCGTGTAGCCATGGCTTTATTCTAACCCTTACGCACAACTCTGCAATTTGGGGAAAAGACGCCGGATTCAAGAGGCCGATGCAGCGGCCATCCAAATTCCTGGGATGCCGAAGGCATCCGGGCTCACCTCGTGGGTCACCTGAATGAGGGCGCACGCTTTCGCGGCGCGCCCTTTCCCTCCAAAATACCACCTATAGCCGTTCCTTTCCCGCCACACCCTACCGGGAGTGGGGAATCTGCCAACTTGACAGTGCGCAGGTTTGACAGAAGAATCGTTCGCACATTCACGTCTGGTTAAGCGAGCCAAGCAATAGTCCGGACTGAGTGATCCGTGAGCAGGGAGGCCCACGAATCCAGCGGCGGCGAGTCAGCACATCAAACTGGCCGCCACGCGGTGTCCGCACAGTCGTGCCTTTGCGCCCGACCCGGTTCCATCCGGGCAGCGCGCGAGAACACTAGCCGGGCACCCACTGGCCGCGGCGCTTTCCCCCGCTCGTATCCTGCTTTTTTTGTTGGGGGAGTTTATGGCAAGCGGTATCGTCAAATGGTTCAATGACGCCAAGGGCTTTGGGTTCATCAAGCCGGACGACGGCGAAGAAGAACTGTTTGCGCACTTTTCGGCCATCCAGATGAATGGCTTCAAGACCCTGAAAGAGGGTCAGCGCGTATCCTTCGAAATCATCCAGGGCCCCAAGGGCAAACAAGCCACCAATATCCAGGATAACGCCTGAAGATTCGGTGCGCGGCCGCACCAGCCGGTAGAGCTTGAGGCGGCCACGACAGGATGCGGGGGATCATCCCCGGAACGGGATCGGCCTGCCCCGCCCCAAAGCATGCAGGCTGAACAGCAGCACGTAACGCATCCGACAAAAAGCCCGGTCAGGTCAATGCCGGGCTTTTTGCTTGCCTGCTTGCCGGTTGGCCCGTTGCCAGCCTCTTCCGCGATTCATCCGTTTCAGGCCTTTTGCATCAGCTTTCTGGCTGATTCTTGCGCGATTTTGGCTGAAATGAATCGGAAGCCCTGGCGGCGGCTGCCGGGACTCTTCGATCAGCGCCCCAGCCTTTAGCGAATCCAAGGTCCCAAGCGACTCGCCAATGAAAAAACCCCCGGGCTTCCTTTCGGAAGCACAGGGGCCTGTTGCAGCGCGGCGAGCCGCCATCCGCGCGGGAAGGCAGCGCACGCCCGGGGCAAGGCTTACATATTGTCGATCATCACCTGGCCAAAGCCCGAGCACGACACCTGCGTCGCGCCTTCGAGCAGGCGGGCGAAGTCATAGGTGACCTTCTTCGACAGGATGGACTTCTCCATCGAGGAGATGATCAGGTCGGCGGCTTCGGTCCAGCCCATGTGGCGCAGCATCATCTCCGCGGAGAGGATTTCGGAACCCGGGTTCACATAGTCCTTGCCGGCGTACTTCGGTGCGGTGCCATGGGTGGCTTCGAACATGGCCACGGAGTCCGACAGGTTGGCGCCCGGGGCAATGCCAATGCCGCCGACCTGGGCTGCCAGCGCGTCGGAGATGTAGTCGCCGTTCAGGTTCAGCGTGGCGATCACAGAGTACTCGGCCGGGCGCAGCAGGATCTGCTGCAGGAAGGCGTCGGCGATGGCGTCCTTGATGACGATTTCCCGGCCGGTCTTCGGGTTCTTGAACTTGCACCACGGGCCGCCGTCGATCAGTTCGGCGCCGAATTCCTGCTGTGCCAGCTCGTAGGCCCAGTCACGGAAGCCACCTTCGGTGAACTTCATGATGTTGCCCTTGTGCACGATGGTCACCGACGGCTTGTCGTTGTCGATCGCGTACTGGATGGCCTTGCGCACCAGGCGCTTGGTGCCTTGCTTGGAAACCGGCTTGACGCCGATGCCCGAGGTATCCGGGAAACGGATCTTCTTCACGCCCATTTCGTTCTGCAGGAAGGCGATCAGCTTCTTGGCCTGGTCGCTTTCCGCTTCCCACTCAATGCCGGCGTAGATGTCTTCCGAATTCTCGCGGAAGATCACCATGTCGATCTTTTGCGGCTCGCGCACCGGCGAGGGCACGCCCTTGAAGTACGCAACCGGGCGCAGGCAGACGTACAGGTCCAGTTGCTGGCGCAGCGCCACGTTGAGCGAGCGGATGCCGCCGCCAACCGGCGTGGTCAGCGGGCCCTTGATGGACACCACGTAATCCTTCAGGACTTCGAGGGTTTCTTCAGGCAACCATACGTCGGGGCCATACACCTTGGTCGATTTCTCGCCGGCGTAGATCTCCATCCAGGAGATCTTGCGCTTGCCGCCGTAGGCCTTGGCCACGGCTGCGTCGACCACCTTGATCATCACCGGGGTGATATCCAGGCCCGTACCGTCGCCTTCGATGAATGGAATGATCGGATTGTCCGGAACATTCAGCGAAAAATCCTGGTTGACCGTGATCTTTTCGCCGGCCGGAACCTTGATGTGTTGATACATGACGTCTCCAGTACGGAACGGGGGGTTGCAACGAGCCGCCGGATTCGTGACCTGGCGGCGAGATTTGGATGGCGCGCGGGCATTTTAACGGCGATCGGCGCAGGGGGATGCCGCAGCGCACCACGCGCGGACTGCCCGGCTATGCGTCACACGCATACAGGTCTTATATAAGACATAAGACCGTTTCGTATTATGCAGCAAAATTTCATGATCCGCCATCCTGGCCGTAGCCCGCGCCGCCCGGCGCGGGCTACGGCATACTGACGCCCCATACTGACGCCATTAATGCGCCCTACCCGCGCGCCAGGCTCCAATACTCTCGATGACGCTGATCGCACTGAACAAACCCTTCGGCACCATGAGCCAGTTCTCCGCGCACCCGTCGCGCCCGACTCTCGCCGACTGCGTGCAGCGGCCCGGCGTGTATCCGGCAGGAAGGCTCGATGCCGACAGCGAAGGCCTGCTGCTGCTGACCGATGATGGCATCCTGCAGGCGCGCATCGCCGATCCGCACCACAAACTGCCCAAGACGTATCTGGCCCAGGTTGAAAACGTGCCGGACGAAGCCGCCCTGGCGCACCTGCGCAATGGCGTCGACCTCGGAGATTTCCGTACCCTGCCGGCGCGGGCGCGCTGCATCGACGAGCCGGACTTCCTGTGGCCACGCAATCCTCCGGTGCGATTTCGCGCCGCCATCCCTACCCAATGGCTGGAACTCGAGATCCGCGAGGGCAAGAACCGCCAGGTGCGCCGCATGACCGCGGCAGTGGGATTTCCGACCTTGCGCCTGGTGCGCGTGCAGATCGGCACGCTCGACCTGCGCACGCTCGGACTTGCGCCAGGGCAATGGTGCGAGATCGAGCCGCGCGCGCTCGGCCTGCAAGCCATAGCCGCGCCACGCACCCGCACGACCACGCGCGGCAGCGGATTGGGGGCGGCAACCAGTCCCCAGGATCGGCGTCCTGCTCGCCCTCGCGCAAAAAGTTACAAAAATTAACAAGTCGCGAGTCAACGACTCACCGCCTCGTTTCGTTTTTGACACTGACGCGTCGCATACGAGTACGAGTCAACTCTTCCGAATCGATTTACCTTCGAGGTAGTTAAGCATGAACAAACTGATCGCTGCTCTGGTTGCCGGCCTGTTCGCCACCGGCGTTTTCGCCCAAGCCGCCGCACCCGCACCGGCAGCCCCGGCTGCCGCAGCGCCTGCCGCCGAAGCACCGGCTGCAAAGCCCGCGACGAAGAGCACCAAGAAGTCCAAGAAGCACGCTCACAGCAAGACCAAGGCTGCCCCGGCTGCCAAGGCCGACGCTGCTGCAACGAAGTAAGAGTTTGCAGGCAGGCCGGGCTTTACGCCCGGCAAGCAAGGCAGGTTGCCCGCAAGGCGCCTGCCTTTTTTCTTGCTCGCGGCGGTAAGGCCTGCTGCAACGATGTGGAATATTTGATCGCGCCGCTCGCGCGGTAGCTGCGCTATGCTGGCGGCTGTCCCGAACCCGTCATTCGCCGCTCCAATTCATGCGCCCTTTCCTCAAGAACCTGCTTGTCGGCGGCAGCGCCTTCGCCGCCATGGCCTGCGCCTGTGCCCAGTCCCCGGCCAGCTTGCCGGTCAGGCAACTCACCGCTGGCATGTACGCGATCAAGGCGGAAATCGCCGCCACGCCCGAGGCCCGCGAGCTCGGCCTGATGTACCGCAAGACCATGCCCGCCAACGAGGGCATGCTGTTCGTGTTCGAAGACAAAGCCGGACACTGCTTCTGGATGAAGAATACCGACCTGCCCCTGTCGATCGCCTTCCTGGCCGATGACGGGTCCATCGTCAATATCGAAGACATGGCGCCCCAGACCGAGGACAACCACTGCCCGCGCGCGGCCGTGCGCTACGCGCTGGAGATGAACAAGGGCTGGTTTGCGCAGAAAGGCCTGAAGGCCGGCGCGAAGATCGGCGGCCTGCCGCAGGCGCGCTAGATAGAAAGGGCCGCGCGCGGCAGCATGGCTGCCGCGCCTGCCGGCGACAGGAGATCAGTCGCGGAAGTTGTTGAAGTCCAGCGGCGCCTCTGGAACGTCCTTGCGCAGCAGCGCGATCACGCTCTGCAGGTCATCGCGCTTGGTGCCGGTGACGCGCACCGCGTCGCCCTGGATGCTGGCCTGCACCTTGATCTTGCTGTCCTTGATCATCTTGACGATCTTCTTGGACAGATCGCCGGTGACGCCCTTCTTGATGGTGATGACCTGCTTGACCTTGTCGCCACCGATGCGCTCGGTCTTGCCGTAGTCGAGGAAGCGCACGTCGACATTGCGCTTGGCCATCTTGCTGATCAGCACGTCCTTGACCTGGCCGAGCTTGAAATCGTCATCGGCGAACGCGGTAAGCTCGTTCTCCTTGTGCTCGACCCGCGAATCCGAACCCTTGAAGTCGAAACGGTTCGTGATTTCCTTGTTGGCCTGCTCGACCGAGTTCTTCACCTCGATCATGTTCGCTTCGCACACTACGTCAAACGACGGCATTGCATTCTCCTTGTCTAGCTGCGTGTTGCTGTGTCTTGCCACTTGCCCGCGGCATATCCGCGGGCCTTGTCGCCGCGCGCGCCGGCTGGCGGCGGCGCTTACGTATAATCCAGCCTACCCTGCAGTCCGATGCCGTCGACCCCGGCGGCCGCTTCACCTTTCCCTTGCATGGCAGATTTCCTCGAATTTTATCCCCTGCGCCGCCACAATACATTCGGATTCGACGTGCGCGCGCGCTTTGCCGTGCACGTGCGCAGCGAAGCCGACCTGCTGGCCGCCTTGGCTGACCCGCGCGCGCAAGGCCTGCCGCTGGTCGTGCTCGGCGGCGGCAGCAATGTGGTGCTGACGCAGGACCTCGACGCCCTGGTGCTGCTCATGGAGATCCCTGGCTACGCGGTGGCCAAGGCCGACGGGGCCCACCTGGTCACGGCCGGCGCTGGCGAGAACTGGCATGCGCTGGTCTGCCGCACCATTGCCGACGGCTTGCCGGGCCTGGAAAACCTGGCCCTGATCCCCGGCACCGCGGGCGCCGCGCCAATCCAGAACATCGGCGCCTACGGCGTGGAGCTGCGCGAGCGCTTCGACAGCCTGCGCGCGTTCGACCGGCGCAGCGGCGAATTCGTCCGCCTGACGCTGGAACAATGCCAGTTCGCGTACCGGGACAGCCTGTTCAAGCGCGAGGGCCGTGACCGCTACATCATTACCGCGGTCACGCTGCGCCTGCCGCTGCCGTGGCAGCCGATGCTGGGCTATGCGGAACTGGCGCGCGAGCTGGCCACGCAAGGCACGGCGGCAGCCCCCACGGCGGATGGCATCCGCGACGTGGTGATCGCGATCCGCTCGCGCAAGCTGCCTGACCCTGCGCAGGTCGGCAATGCCGGCAGCTTCTTCAAGAACCCGGTGGTGGGCGCCGAGCAGCGCGATGCGCTGCTGGTGCAGCATCCCAGCCTGGTCAGCCATGCGCAGCCCGACGGCAGCTACAAGCTGGCTGCCGGCTGGATGATCGATCAGTGCGGGTTCAAGGGCTTGAGCGACGGCCCGGTGGGCGTCTACGGCAAGCAGGCCCTGGTGCTGGTGCACCACGGCGGCGGCACCGGAGCCGCGCTGCTGGCGCTGGCCAACCGCATCGCCGATGCGGTGCAGGCCCGCTTCGGCGTGCGTATCGAGCCCGAGCCGGTGGTGCTTTAACCAGCATCAACCACCATTGACCACCAGCCCCGGCGTGCTTCGCCGGGTTCAGGCGAAGTGGCAGACGTAGTCGAGCGTTTCGGTCACTTCGATATCGAAGCTGCTGTCGCCGGGCACGTTGAACTGCTGGCCGGCGCCATAGGTATGCCACTGGTCTTCGCCAGCCAGCTTCACGCGGCACACGCCACCATTGATTTCCATGATTTCCGGAGCGCCGGTGCTGAAGGTCAGCGCGGCGGGAAAGATCACGCCCAGCGTCTTGCGGGTGCCGTCCGGGAACAGCACGGTGTGGCTCACGCACTTGCCGTCGAAGTACAGGTTGGCTTTCTTGACTACGGATACGTTGTCGAACTGGCTCACGCTATTTCTCCTTGATGCTTGGTTCTGGATGACTGAAATCTGACTGGAATCTGGAATGTCGAACGAGGGCGAGGCGGCGCAAAAAAGGGGCCATGGCGGCCCCTTCTGCTGAGTGCTGACTGGCCGGCAGCGGCCCGAACCGAGCCGATGCCGGAAAGCCCGCCTTACTCGCCGCGCTGGCGGCGTGCGTTTTCGGCGATGCGCATGCGCAGCGCGTTCAGCTTGATGAAGCCGCCGGCATCGGCCTGGTTGTAGGCGCCGCCGTCATCGTCGAAGGTCGCGATGGTCTTGTCGAACAGCGTGTCCTTGGAGTCGCGCGCGACCACGATGACGTTGCCCTTGTACAGCTTGACGCGCACCCAGCCGTTGACCTTGGCCTGCGTGTGGTCGATCAGCACCTGCAGCGCCTTGCGTTCCGGGCTCCACCAGTAGCCGTTGTAGATCAGGCTGGCGTAGCGCGGCATCAGGTCGTCCTTCAGGTGAGCCACTTCGCGGTCGAGCGTGATCGACTCGATGGCGCGGTGGGCCTTCAGGATGATGGTGCCGCCGGGGGTTTCGTAGCAGCCGCGGCTCTTCATGCCGACGTAGCGGTTTTCCACCAGGTCGAGGCGGCCGATCCCGTGCTTGCCGCCCAGGCGGTTCAGCTCGGTCAGCACTTCAGCCGGGGTCATGCGCTTGCCGTTCAGGCCGACGATGTCACCGCCCTCGAATTCGACGTCCAGGTACTCGGCCGCGTCCGGTGCATTCTCCGGCGACACGGTCCAGCGCCACATGTCTTCCTCGGCCTCGGCCTTGGGGTCTTCCAGGTGGCGGCCTTCGAAGGAGATGTGCAGCAGGTTGGCGTCCATCGAGTACGGGGCGCCGCCCTTCTTGTGCTTCATGTCGATTTCGATGCCGGCCTTTTCAGCGTAGGCCAGCAGCTTTTCGCGCGACAGCAGGTCCCACTCGCGCCACGGGGCGATGACCTTCACGCCCGGCTCCAGGCCGTAATAGCCCAGCTCGAAACGGACCTGGTCGTTGCCCTTGCCGGTAGCGCCGTGCGACACAGCGTCGGCGCCGGTGCTGCGCAGGATTTCGATCTGGCGCTTGGCGATCAGCGGACGCGCGATCGAGGTGCCGAGCAGGTACTCGCCTTCATAGACGGCGTTGGCGCGGAACATCGGGAAGACGAAATCGCGCACGAATTCTTCGCGCAGGTCGTCGATAAAGATGTTTTCCGGCTTGATGCCGAACTTGAGCGCCTTCTGGCGGGCAGGTTCGAGTTCCTCGCCCTGGCCGATGTCGGCGGTAAAGGTGACAACCTCGCACTGATAGGTGTCTTGCAGCCACTTCAGGATCACCGAAGTGTCCAGCCCGCCGGAGTAGGCGAGCACGACTTTCTTGATATCGCTCATGTTCGACTCGATGCGAAAAGTAAGCGTGGCCGGCCACAAAGCCGGTCACGCGAGAAAAAGGAATGCGGAAAAACCGCTATTTTGACACGTCCGTCCCGGCTTGGGCGGCACTTGGCAAGCCGGGCGGGCATGCGGGCGCCGGATTGGCACACTGCATGTGCGCCAAACGTGGCGCCGTCCCGCCGGCGATCAGTAACGCCCGCAGAGCAGGTATTCCATCAGGGCCTTTTGCACGTGCAGGCGGTTCTCGGCCTCCTCCCACACCACGCTCTTGGGACCATCGATGACCGCTGCCTCCACTTCCTCGCCGCGGTGCGCGGGCAGGCAGTGCATGAAGAGCGCATCGTCGCCGGCGCGATCCATCATGGCGGTGGTCACCATCCAGTTCTGGAAAGCGCGCTTGCGCGCGTCGTTCTCGGCCTCATAGCCCATGCTGGTCCACACATCGGTGGTGACCAGGTCGGCGCCCTGGCAGGCGGCGAGCGGATCGTCGAACACCTTGACCAGGTGCGCGGCCGTTGCCGGCACCATGGCCGGATCGAGCTGGTAGCCGGGAGGCGCCGAGAAATGGAAGGTGAAGCCGAGGCGTTCGGCCGCCTGGATCCAGGTGTAGGCCATATTGTTGGCGTCACCGATCCACGCGACCGTCTTGCCGCGGATGCTGCCGCGCTGCTCGATGTAGGTGAAGACATCGGCCAGCACTTGGCAGGGATGGTATTCGTTGGTCAGCCCGTTGATCACCGGCACCCGCGAATGCGCGGCAAAACGCTCGATGATTTCCTGGCCGAAGGTGCGGATCATGATGATATCGACCATGCGCGAGATCACCTGAGCCGCATCCTCGATCGGCTCGCCGCGCCCCAGCTGGGAGTCGCGGGTGTTGAGGAAGACGGCGTGGCCACCGAGCTGGTGGATGCCGGCCTCGAACGACAAGCGCGTACGAGTCGAGTTTTTCTCGAAGATCATGGACAGCGTGCGGTCGTGCAGCGGATGCCATGTCTCGTAGTTCTTGAACTTGGTCTTCAGAATCCGTGCGCGGTCCAGCAGGTACTCGTACTCGTCGGGAGTCAGGTCGCTGAACTGGAGGTAATGCTTGATTGAAGTTGGGCTCATAAAACAAAGAAGGCGGCTCGGTGGTGGCATGCCGCCATGAAGGGTTCATGACCTGGCCATGCCGCGGAGCCGCCTTTCGCGTCGCTTACGCAATTTAACTCTAAGAATCATAAGGGATTATTGCTGCTTTGGCGAGCGTGCACGGCACCTCGCAAGGCACGGAGGCTTATGCGCGAGTCTTATATAAGATATAATACCCGCTGATTCACGCGGGGCCCGGCATACCCATGCCACCGCCCGCTGCCGGCATCAAAAGTGCCCCCGCCGACACCGACGCCCCCGCCGCCACGGCCGGAATGAAACGAACTAATCGTTTCCTGGCCGCGTCAAACGGGCTTCCGTTTGGTCAGTCTGGCGGGTTTATCGTCGAGTCACCCGTCTTATCCCCGCAGTCCCATGAATCCCACAGTTCGCGAATACTTCATCCAAGGCATCACCAAGGAAGGCAAGACCTTCCGCCCAAGCGACTGGGCTGAACGACTGTGCGGCGTGATGGCGCAATTCCGCCCCGAGGGCGACACCGGCGACCCCCGCATCACCTATTCCCCTTACGTACGGCCCGTCATGGCAGGCGGGCTGAAAAGCGTGGTGGTCGATGCGCGGCTGCGCGACATCGAGCCCAAGGCGCTGGACTTCGTCCTCAACTTTGCCCGCGACAACAACCTGCAACTGGTCGAGGCCTGCTCGCTGGAGTGAGTCCGCACTGAAGCTGCGGCCACGCCGCAGCAAAGCTAGCCGCACGCACCTTCGGGACCGGCGCAAGCCAAATTACAAAGCAAAAAAAGCTCGTCAAATGACGAGCTTTTTTATCGGACGGACCACCCTCAGGCGATCCACCCTGCCGACTGACTACCTGACCAGGACTGTGACGCGCCACCCAAGCAACGCGACCAGGCGCAATGGCTGGCGAACAGCCGGAAGGTGCCCGGCTTTCGCCCGGCACCAGTGCCAATATCAGGCAGCCATCGACTTGATAGCCGACGACAGGCGCGACTTGTGGCGTGCAGCCTTGTTCTTGTGCACGATCTTCTTGTCGGCGATGGCGTCGATGATCGATTGCGAGTTCTTGAAGATCTCGGCAGCAGCAGCCTTGTCGCCGGCTTCGATCGCCTTGCGAACAGCCTTCACTGCGGTACGCAGACGCGAACGCAGGCTGGAGTTGTGGGCGTTCTGTGCGACGGCCTGGCGCGCGCGCTTGCGAGCTTGTGCGGAATTTGCCATTTAAGTAGATTTCCTGAATTCAGATGCGTGCCCGACGGAAGGACGGAGCAAACCGCGGACACAATTAAGTGCACATCAAGCGACCCGGGATGCACTGGCACACGAATCCGGAACGCAACTAGCCTTGTGAATCAGCAATTATACACACAAGAAAAAGCGGCTGGCAAGCCGAGCCATGTCTCATCTAAGGCGGGGTGACGCAAAGGCCGATATACGGGTGCCTGCGGGGCCAAACCGTATAATACGCGCCACACCGGCCCCGCCCTCGCGTGGCCTCGATGCAACTTTGGCGCGCGCCCGGCGTCTGATCCCGGTTCGCACCGGCGGTCCGACCCACGCTGCCGCCGCCACCCCTTGCCGCCGAACCCATCTTGAACCTGCTCAAAGCGCTCGCCACCATCAGCAGCCTGACGATGCTGTCGCGCATCACGGGCCTCATCCGCGAGATCCTGATCGCGCGCGCCTTCGGCGCCTCGGACATGACCGACGCCTTCAACGTGGCGTTCCGCATCCCCAACCTGCTGCGCCGGATCTTCGGCGAGGGCGCGTTCTCGCAAGCCTTTGTGCCGATCCTGGGTGAATATCACAGCAAGCGCGGCGAAACCGAGACCCGCGCGCTGATCGATGCCGTTGCCACGGTCATGACCTGGGCCCTGATGGGCGTCTCGCTGCTTGGCGTGATCGGCGCGCCGGTGGTCATGATGGTGGTCGCCACGGGCTTTCGCCAGCATGGCGGCGAAACCTACGACGCCGCGGTCTTCATGACGCGCGTGATGTTTCCCTACATCGGCCTGATCTCGCTGGTGGCGCTGGCCTCCGGCATCCTGAACACCTGGCGCCGCTTTGCCATGCCGGCCTTCACCCCGGTGCTGCTCAATATCTGCCTGATCATTGCTGCCCTGTTTGTCGGCCCGCACATGGCGCAGCCAATCTACGCACAGGCCTGGGGCGTGCTGGTGGGCGGCATCCTGCAACTGGCAGTGCAGATTCCGGCGCTCCGGCGCCTGGGCGTGATGCCGCGCCTGCGCTTCAACCTGCGCGCGGCCTGGGCGGAGCCGGGCGTGCGCCGCGTCATGCGGCAGATGGCGCCGGCGCTGCTGGCGGTCTCGGTGGCCCAGATCAGCCTGATCATCAATACGAATATCGCCTCGCGCCTGGCCGCAGGCAGCGTGTCCTACCTGACCTATGCCGACCGCCTGATGGAGTTCCCGACCGCGCTGCTGGGCGTGGCGCTGGGCACTATCCTGTTGCCTAGCCTGTCGAAAGCCAGCGCCGAGGAAAACCGGGCCGAGTACTCCGGCCTGCTGGACTGGGGCCTGCGCCTGACCTTCCTGCTGGCCGTGCCCTGCGCGGTCGGGCTGTTCGTGTTTGGCGCGCCGCTGACGGCGGTGCTGTTCAACTACGGCAAGTTCGACGCGCATGCGGTGGAAATGACCCGCCAGGCGCTGGTCTCCTACGGCATCGGCCTGCTGGGGCTGATCCTGATCAAGATCCTGGCGCCGGGCTTCTATGCCCGCCAGGACATCCGCACCCCGGTCAAGATCGCGCTGCTGGTGCTGGTGATCACGCAGTTGTCCAACTACGTCTTCGTGCCGCGCTTTGGCCATGCGGGCCTGGCGCTGTCGATCAGCTTCGGCGCCACGGTCAATGCGCTGCTGCTGTTCCTGGGCCTGCGCAAGCGCGGCTTCTACACGCCGGCCAAGGGCTGGTTGCTGTTCCTGGCCCAGTTGATGACCGCCGTGCTGCTGCTGGCCGGCATGCTCCTGTGGTTTGCCCGCAACTTCGACTGGGTCGCCCTGGGTGCCACGCCGTTGTTGCGTATCGCCCTGCTGGCCTCGTGCCTGGTACTTGCGGCAGTCGTCTACTTCGGTACACTGTGGCTCATGGGGCTGAGATACTCCGCTTTCAAGCGGAGAGCCGGCTAATAAGCCCCCGCCTGCCAAACCCGCCACTCCCGCCGGAGCGCCGCCAGCGCCAGACAGCGCCGGCCAAGGGTTGCGGCAGCGCGTGGTGCAGGGTCAAGGCCACTGAGGTTGTGCCAGAATGAGACGAAGCGGTTCTGCCCAGGCGCGCGACCGCGGACGGTACCAACGCACTGTCCGGGAACACACGCCACGCCGCCAGGCTCCAACTGGAATAGCCGCCAGGCCGCATTCAGGAAAGCCGCAATGACAACCACGAAAGTCCTGGAATACTTTGCCAGTCTCGTGGCAGACGAGAACGGTATCCCGCTTACCGAGACCGTGCTCTCGATCGCCCAGGACGCCTATCCGGACCTGGACCTGCAGGCCGAGCTCGCAGCGCTCGACATGCTCGCGGTACGCCTGAAACGCCGCGTCGCCGACGGCACGCCGGCCATCCAGCGCATGCGCCTGCTCAATCATTTCTTCTACCGCGACCTGGGCTTCGGCGCCAACGCGAACGACTACTACGATCCCGACAACTCGTACCTGAACGTCGTGCTCAAGCAACGGCGCGGCATACCGATCTCGCTGGCAGTGCTCTATATGGAACTGGGCCAGCACATCGGGCTGCCGCTCAAGGGCGTGTCCTTCCCCAACCATTTCCTGGTGCGGATGTCGATTCCGGCCGGCGAGGTGGTGGTGGACCCGCTCACCGGCGAGACCTTGTCGAAGGAGCAGTTGCAGGAGATGCTCGACCCGCACCTGGAGCGCGAGGGCATTGCGGACCCCAACGAGGTGCCGCTGGGCCTGTTCCTGCAAGTGGCCAGCCACCGCGAGATCGTGGCGCGCATGCTGCGCAACCTCAAGTCGATTTATCTGCAGGAGTCGCGCTGGCAGCGCTTGCTGGCGGTGCAGAACCGCCTGGTGATCCTGCTGCCCGGCTCGATCGAGGAAGTACGCGACCGCGGGCTGGCGTATGCCAACCTAGAGTGCTTCCGCCCGGCGCTGGCCGACCTGGAAGCCTATGTGATGGCGCGCCCGGACGCGGCCGACACCACCCAGATCCGCGACCGCATGCCGGCGCTGCGCATGATGAGCCGCAGCGTAAGCTGAAACTCAGGCGGGGCAGGCTGCGGCCTGCCCCCGCTGGCTCACGAAGGACGGCGCCTGCCGCCCCGCACGAGCTTCCACAGGCCGCCCAGCACCAGCGGCACCACGGCCGCGCCAATGCCCGCCAGCACGATCAGGTTCAGGTACTGCTTGATGAAAGGCAGGTTGCCGAAGAAGTAGCCGGCAAACACCAGGCCCAGCACCCACGCCGCCGCGCCGAGCACGTTGAACAGCTGGAACTTGGCAAAGGTCATCTGCGACACGCCGGCCACGAACGGCGCAAAGGTGCGCACGATCGGCAGGAAACGGGCCATCACCAGCATCTTGCCGCCGTGGCGTTCATAGAAATCGTGGGTCTTGCGCAGCGCCTGCTGGTCAAGAAAGCGCCAATGGCCGTCGAACACCTTTGGGCCGACCCAGCTTCCCACCAGGTAGTTGACCGTATTGCCGCCGATGGCCGCCACCAGCAGCAGGCCGACCAGCACCCACTCGTTCATGGCATGCGTGGCGCAGAAGGCGCCGGCGATAAACAACAGGGAGTCTCCCGGAAGGAAAGGCAGCACGACCAGCCCGGTCTCCGCGAACACGATCGCAAACAGGATGGCGTAGACCCACGAACCGTAGTTCTGGATGACGGTGCCAAGGTATTTGTCGACGTGCAGCAGCATGTCGATGAACTGCAATGCGATATCCAATTCGATCCCCGTTCGATATTCAGCCGACATCATACAAGACCGGACGGGCGCCAAAGTCACCTTGTCCGGCCACTTTTCCACACGCCAGGCGCGCATGGGCCAGGCGGCGCACCCACGTATAATTCCGCCCATGCCTGCCCAAGCCCTGCACCCCGCCCAGCCGCTCCGTCCCATCCGCCCCCTGCCCGACCAGCTGATCAGCCAGATCGCGGCCGGCGAGGTGGTGGAGCGTCCCGCCTCCGTGGTCAAGGAACTGCTGGAGAACGCCCTGGACGCCGGCGCCACACAGCTCAATATCCGCCTTGAAGAAGGTGGCGTGCGCCGCATCGTGATCGCCGACAACGGCTGCGGCATTCCCGCCGCGGAGCTGCCGGTCGCGCTGATGCGCCACGCCACCAGCAAGATCGCCTCGCTGGGCGAGCTTGAAGCCGTGCTGACACTAGGTTTTCGCGGCGAGGCGCTGGCCTCGATCGCCTCGGTGTCCGAGCTGACCCTGACCAGCCGCACCGCCAGCGATACCCACGCGATGCAGGTGATCGCCGACACCGGCGTGGTACAGCCCGCATCCGGCGGCGTGGGCACCACCGTCGACGTGCAGCACCTTTACTTCAACACGCCGGCCCGCCGAAAGTTCCTTAAATCGGAACAAACCGAGTTCGGCCATTGCCTGGAGATGGTGCGGCGCGCGGCGCTGGCGCGCCCGGACGTAGCCATCTCGGTCCACCACAATGGCAAGCCGATGGAGCACTGGAACGCCGGCGACGTCGCCACGCGTACCGGCCAGGTGCTGGGCACCGACTTCGCCAACGCCCGGCTGCCGCTGGATGAAGAGGCCGGCACCCTGCACCTGTACGGATTTGCCGGGCTGCCCACCGCCTCGCGCGGGCGCCCGGACCAGCAATTCTTCTTCGTCAACGGCCGTTACGTACGTGACAAGCTGCTGACCCACGCGGTGCGCAGCGCCTACCAGGACGTGCTGCACGGCGACCGTTTCCCCTCCTACGTGCTATGCATGGATCTGCCGCCCGAGATGGTGGACGTGAACGTGCACCCGTCCAAGATCGAAGTGCGTTTCCGCGAATCGCGCGCGGTGCACCAGTTCGTCTACCACGCCGTGCAGCGTTGCCTGGCGCGGCAGGCCGGCGAGCAGGGCGACAGCCTGCATACCTCGGTCGATTCGGACGGGTCGGCGGCGGCTGAGCCGATTGGCGGCACCGGCGGATTCCAGGGCGGACGAAGCTTTGGCGGTGGCTCGGGTGGCTTCGGCGGATCCGGCAGGAGCGGCGGCATGGGCGGCGGCGGTGCCAGCCCGCGGCCGTGGGTCGACTACACCGCCGCCGCGCGCCAGACCGAGCTCGGCGTGGCCCAGCCCCGGCAGGCCTACCTCGGCATGGTGCGCGACGCGGTCCAGCCGGGAGGCGGATTTTCACGCTCCCCAGCCGCCTATGTCCCGCCGGCTGGCCCGGGCGCCACGCCCCCGGCCTGGCTGGCCGATGCGCAAGCCGCGCGCGAGAACGACCCGCCCGGCCTGCTGGACCAGTTGCCCCGCCAGGAACTCCCCGAAGACGAGGCCAGCCCGCTGGGCTATGCCATCGCGCAGCTGCATGGCATCTACGTGCTGGCGCAGAACGCGCGCGGCCTGGTGCTGGTGGATATGCACGCCGCCCACGAGCGCATCCTCTACGAGCAGATCAAGACCGCGCTCGAAGCGCGCGAGCTCGCGGTGCAGTCGCTGCTGATCCCGGTCACCCTCACAGCCAGCACGGTGGAAATCGGCACGGCCGAGGAGCACCAGGAAACCCTCACCCTGCTCGGCTTCGACATCGCCCAGGTCTCGCCCACCACGCTGGCGATCCGCGCGATTCCCGCCCTGCTCAAGCAGGCCGACACCGAAGCCCTCGCGCGCGACGTGCTGCGTGACCTGCAGGCCTTCGGCGGCTCGCGCGTGCTGGTCGAGCGCCAGAACGAACTGCTGGCCACGCTGGCTTGCCATAGTGCGGTGCGCGCCAACCGCAAGCTCACGCTGGAAGAAATGAACGCGCTCTTGCGCCAGATGGAGCAGACCGAGCGTGCCGACCAGTGCAACCACGGCCGGCCAACCTGGGTGCAGCTGTCGGTGGCGGAACTCGACCGCCTGTTCCTGCGCGGGCAGTAAGCCACGGCCCGCCCCCCATTGCACCTTACGCCTTGACCACTACCGCTTCTTCCAGCCACGCCGGCGCGGCCGCATCGGCCCACGTGCCGGTGGTCTGCCTGCTCGGCCCTACCGCCTCCGGCAAGACCGCCGCGGCGCTGGCCCTGGCCGCACAGACGCCGATCGAAATCATCAGCCTGGACTCGGCCCTGGTCTATCGCGAGATGGACATCGGCACCGCCAAGCCCTCGCCGGCCGAGCTGGCCGCGGTGCCGCACCACCTGATCGACATCATTGACCCGGCCGACAGCTACTCGGCCGCCCAGTTCGTGACCGACGCCGAGCAGCTGATCCTGGAAATCCGCGCGCGCGGCCGCGAGCCGCTGATCGTCGGCGGCACCATGCTGTACTACAAGGCGCTGACGCAGGGCCTGAACGACCTGCCGCAAGCCGATCCGGCCCTGCGCGCCGAACTGGACGCACTTGCCGCCGAGCGCGGCTGGCCCGCGCTGCACGCCATGCTGGCCGAGGTCGACCCGGTCACCGCGGCGCGCCTGGCGCCCAACGATGCGCAGCGCATCCAGCGCGCGCTGGAGATCCACCGCCTGTCTGGCCAGCCCATGTCGGCGCTGCTGGCGCGGCAGGCCGACGAGCGCGCCTTTGCCGGCGCCGCCGACCGCCGCTATCGCGTGATCGCGCTGGAGCCGTCCGACCGCGCCGTGCTGCACGCGCGCATCGCCACCCGCTACGACGCCATGCTGGCCGGCGGCTTTATCGAGGAAGTGCAGCGGCTGCGCGCGCGCGGGGACCTGCAGCCCACGCTGCCCTCGATCCGCTGCGTCGGTTACCGGCAGGTGTGGGAATACCTCGATGGGGAAACCGATTTCGACACCATGCGTGAGCGCGGCCTGGCCGCCACCCGCCAGCTCTGCAAACGTCAGCTGACCTGGCTGCGCAGCACGCCGGAGCGGGAGGTCGTGGACTGCCTGGCGACCGACTATGTCGCGCAGGTAGCGCAGCTCGCAAGGATCGGGCAAGCGTAGCGCCACTGGGCGACAGGTGTGACGGATAAGCGATAATCGTCGTTTATATCTTGCCGATGACGTCAAATCCCGCCATGTCCGCCACCGACTTCGTACTGCGCCCCGCCACTTCCGACGACTGCGAGACCTTGCTCGCGCTGATCACGGGACTGGCCGAATACGAGAAACTCACCCACCTGGTCGAAGCCACGCCAGAAAAACTGCGCGAAGCGCTGTTTGGCCCGCGCCCGCACGCGGAGGCCGTGCTGGTAGAGGTTCAAGGTGCGCTGGGCCGGCAGGCAGTCGGGTTCGCCTTGTTCTTCCACAACTTCTCGACCTTCCTGGCCAAGCCCGGGCTGTATCTCGAAGACCTCTATGTCGACCCCGCCTGGCGTGGCCATGGGCTGGGCAAGGTCCTGCTCAAGCATCTGGCGGCGCTGGCCGTGGAACGCGGCTGCGGCCGCTTTGAATGGAGCGTGCTGGACTGGAACACGCCGTCGATCGAGTTTTACCGGGCGATGGGCGCGGACGTGATGCCGGACTGGCGGATCTGCCGGGTCACGGGGGACGCGCTGGCGAAGCTGGGCGCGGCGGAGTGACTCGGCACTTCCTACTGCGCGGGTTTTCTCCCCTCTCCCCCTGGGGGGAGAGGGGAGAAACAGCCGTCGTCATGGCGCGCGGCTTTGGCCCGTTCGCCGGCTTCGTCAAGCGCTTGGCGGGCGTAAAAAAACGGCGCATGCCTGAGCATGCGCCGTTTTTCTTTGGAGCCGAACGCTCAGACCACGATGGTCTGCGCCTGGCCTTCTTCGCGTTCGCGGATCTCGCCGATCTGCCACACGGCTTCGCCGGCAGCCTGCAGATGACGGATGGCGCGGTCGGCGTCTTCCTTGGCAACGATCACCACCATGCCGATGCCGCAGTTGAACACGCGGTGCATTTCGTCGTCGGCCACGTTGCCCTGGGCTTGCAGCCACTGGAACAGCGGCGGCAGGGTCCAGGCGTCGCGCTGCAGCACGGCGGTGACGTTCTGCGCCAGCACGCGCGGCACGTTCTCGGTCAGGCCGCCGCCGGTGATGTGGGCCATGCCCTTGACCGGCAGCGTCTCGATCAGCGACAGCAGCGGCTTCACGTAGATGCGGGTGGGCGCCATGATGGCGTCCTGCAGGCGCTGGCCGTGGAAGTCGCCGTTCAGGTCCGGCTTGGCCACTTCGATGATCTTGCGCACCAGCGAGTAGCCGTTGGAGTGCGCGCCCGACGAGGCCAGGCCCAGCACCACGTCGCCCGGGAGGATGGTGGTGCCGTCGATGATGCGGCTCTTCTCGACCGCGCCGACCGCGAAACCGGCCAGGTCATACTCGCCGTCGGGGTACATGCTAGGCATTTCGGCGGTTTCGCCACCGATCAGCGCGCAGCCGGACAACTCGCAACCGTGGGCGATGCCCTTGATCACCGTGGCAGCGGTTTCCACGTCCAGCTTGCCGCAGGCGAAGTAGTCGAGGAAGAACAGCGGCTCGGCGCCCTGCACCAGGATGTCGTTGACACTCATGGCGACCAGGTCCTGGCCCACGGTGTCGTGGCGGTTGAGCTGGAAGGCCAGCTTGAGCTTGGTGCCCACGCCGTCGGTGCCGGAGACCAGCACCGGTTCCTTGTATTTCTTGGACAGCTCGAACAGCGCGCCGAAGCCCCCGATGCCGGCCATCACGCCTTCGCGCATGGTGCGCTTGGCGAACGGCTTGATGCGGTCGACGAGCGCGTCGCCCGCGTCGATATCGACGCCGGCATCGCGGTAGGAGAGGCCTGCCTGGCCGGAAGTGGGGGATGCGCTCATGGGAACCTGCTTGTCCTGGAGTATGAAGTGAGGAATGCGGCGCTCACGACGGCGATTTGCGGCCGCGAGTCCAGTAGAATCGCAATTTTAACGGATACGGGCTTCCGGCTTCCAGTTTCCGGTGTCCCGTGTCATCAAGTATTGTCCGCAGCCATTCCCGATGAAGATGATTCCGGCAGCCCCAGGCCATTCTGCCCGCGCCCTACAGGCGGTCAGCGCACGCCAGCCGCGACGCGTTTACCTGACAGATGACCCGTACCCAAAGTAACCGATAAGTCATGTTTCCGCGCCCCAAGCAGCTTTCGCTTGAACTTGGCAGTCCGCCGCCCTCGACCTTCGAGAATTTTTTCGTTGCCGTCAACCGCGAGCCGGTGCAGCGCCTGCGCGACCTGGCCACGGCGGTGGCGCAGGAGCGGGCCGCCGACCGCCTGATCTACCTGTGGGGCGAGGTTGGCTCGGGCCGTACCCACCTGCTGCATGCGGTCTGCGACAGCGGCTACCAGGCTGGCATCCGTTGCCGGTACCTGAGCCCGCATCACGCCTTGTCGGATTTCATCTTCGACCCGAGCTGCCAGCTCTACACCGTGGACGATGTGGAGCTGCTCGACGAAGCGCGCCAGATCGCCGTGTTCTCGCTGTACAACGAGGTCCGGGCCCACGTGCGGACCGCCATCGTGGTGGCCGGCAGCCTGGCGCCGCTGGCCATGCCGGTGCGCGAGGACCTGCGTACGCGGCTGGGCTGGGGCCTGGTCTACCAGTTGGCGCCCCTGTCGGACGAGGACAAGATGGCGGCGCTGGTGCAGGCCGCGCGCGAGCGCGGGCTGCAGCTTTCGCCGGAAATCCCGCACTGGCTGGTTACGCGCAAGTACCGCGACATGCCCAGCCTGATGGCGCTGCTGGACGCGCTAGACACCTATTCGCTGGAGCGCAAGCGTGCCGTCACGCTGCCCCTGCTGCGGGAAATGTTTGCCGAGTTGCGCGAGTGAACCCGGGACTGCGCGCCAGCGCGCGTGGCCCATGGCATGCACCGTGCTTGACTTTGTTGGCATCCAGAGACGTTTAGAAAACCGTCACAGTCACGTTAATGTAAAATCGCCGCCCATGAATCTGGCATTGTTCGACCTCGACCACACCTTGCTCCCGACTGACAGCGACCACGAATGGGGCCGCTTCCTGGTGCGCCTGGGCGTTGTCGACGAGGAATTCTACCGCCGCAGGAACGACGAGTTCTTCGGCCATTACAAGGCTGGCACCCTGGATATCCAGGCTTTCCTGCGTTTCGCCCTGGCGCCGCTGGCGGCCAATCCGCGCGAGCGCCTGGAAGCGTTGCGCAGCCAGTTCATGCGTGAAGTGATCGATCCGGTTATCACGCCGCAGGCGCGCGCGCTGGTCTACAAGCATCTCGACGCCGGCGACCTGTGCGCCGTGGTCACCGCCACCAATAGTTTCGTCACCGCCCCGATCGCGGCGGCCTTCGGCATCAGGCATCTGATCGCCACCGAGCCGGCCACCGCCAACGGCAAGCCCGATGGCGCCTTCACCGGGGAAGTGGCGGGTATTCCCAGCTTCCGCGAGGGCAAGATCACCCGGGTGGAAGCCTGGCTAAAGAGCATGGGCACCCAATGGGATGCCTTCGAAAACACCACCTTCTACAGCGATTCGGCCAACGACCTGCCGCTGCTGGAGAAGGTCAGCGAACCGATCGCCGCCAACCCGGACGATCGCCTGCGTCACCACGCCGCCGCGTCAGGCTGGCGCATCATGGACCTGTTCTGACGTGATCAAAAAGCTAATCAACCGGCTGCTAGGCAAGCCGGGCACCCAGCAGCGCCCCGTCAAACGCCGCGGCCAGCGCGCCCATGCGCCGAACATCGTTGCGCATGCCGAGCACCAGATCGACCAGTCGCTGATCTCGCGCAACGCCATCAAGGTTACTTCGACGCTGCAGCAGGCAGGCTACGAGGCGTTTATCGTCGGCGGCGCGGTGCGCGACCTGTTGCTGGGCATCAAGCCCAAGGACTTCGACGTCGCGACCAACGCCACGCCTGACCAGGTGCAGGCGCTGTTCCGCCGCTCGCGCATCATCGGCCGGCGCTTCCAGATCGTGCACGTGACGTTCTATGGCGGGCGCGAGCAGGAGATCATCGAAGTCTCCACCTTCCGCGCGCTGGTCGACGCGGTCGCCAGCGAGACCTTGCCCGAAGGGCGGCGCCTCAAGCGCTCGGAACTCGACAGCAAGACCCACGCCATCGACGCCTCCGGCCGCGTGCTGCGCGACAATGTCTGGGGCTCGCAGGCCGAAGACGCGGAACGCCGCGACTTCACCATCAACGCGATGTACTACGACCCGGCCCAGCAGTTGGTGTACGACTACCACCAGGGCATGGAAGACATCCGCGCGCGCACGCTGCGCATGATCGGCGACCCGGTCACGCGCTACCGCGAAGATCCCATCCGCATGCTGCGCGTGGTGCGCTTCGCCGCCAAGACCGGATTCACGATCGACGAGGACACCCGCCAGCCGATCGCCGACCTCGCCTCGCTGATCCACAACGTGCCCAGCGCGCGCCTGTTCGACGAGATGCTCAAGCTGCTGATGTCGGGCCATGCCTGGGCGTCGCTGCAGGAACTGCGCAAGGCCGGCCTGCACCGCGGCCTGCTGCCTCTGCTGGATGTCGCGCTGGAGCAGCCGATGGGCCAGCGCTTCGTGCAACTGGCGCTGGACAACACCGACCAGCGCGTGCAGGTTGGCAAGCCGGTCTCGCCGGGCTTCCTGTTTGCCGCGCTGCTGTGGCACCACGTGCTGCAGCGCTGGACCACGCTGCGCGAGGAAGGCGAGCATGCCATCGCCGCGCTCAACATCGCCATGGACGACGTGCTGGAACGCCAGACCGGCCAGCTCGCCATCCAGCGCCGCTTTGTCACCGACATGCGGGATATCTGGGGCATGCAGCCGCGCTTCGAGAAGCGCGTGGGCCGCATGCCGTTCCGCCTGATCGAGTCGCCGCGCTTTCGCGCCGGCTTCGACTTCCTCTACCTGCGCTGCGAATCCGGCGAGCAGCCGGCCGAGCTGGCGAAATGGTGGCAAGACTTCCAGGACGCCGATAGCCACGGCCGCGAAGACCTGATCGAGGCCGTGCGCCCGGTGCGCGGCGGCGGCAAGCAGGGCGGCGGCAGTGGCGGCGCGGGCCATGCCGAAGGCTTTGAGCCCGCCGGAGATGGCGACAGCGGCGAAATTGGCGACAGCGGCGGCCCGGCGCGCAAGAAGCGCCGTCGGCGCAGTCCGCGGAAATCGGATAAAGTTTCTCCGCGGAGTGATATGGACGCGAGCCAGGAATCCGGCTCCACTGCAGACCGGAAAACCGGCAAGGTACGCGTCCAGCCGGAGGAATCGTAATGACACTTGCCTTTATCGGCATCGGAGCCAACCTGGGTGACGCCCGGCAGGCCCTGAAAGATGCCATCGTGTGCCTGGCCCAGCAGGTCGGCATCACGGTGCTGGCGAGGTCGTCGCTCTATCGCACGGCCCCGGTCGATGCGACGGGCGATGACTACTACAACGCAGTGGTCAAGGTAGAGACCTCGTTCACCGCAGCCCAGCTATTGCGCATCTGTCACCACATCGAGGATCAGTTCGGACGCGAGCGGCCTTTCCGCAACGCACCGCGCACCCTCGACCTGGACCTGCTGGTCTTTGGCGACGAAATCCACCAGGACGAAAAGCTGGTGGTGCCACATCCGCGCGTGACCGAACGCGCCTTCACGCTGGTGCCACTGCTTGAGCTGGACGGCGAACTGGTCATCCCCGGCCTTGGCCGCGCGGCGGATTACCTGGCCGCGCTCAGCACGCAGCGTGTCGAGAAGATCTCCTTTTGCAAGTGCACGCGGCAGCCCGACGCGCGCAGCGATTCCTGAAGCCATGGCCGGCAGCGGCAAGCCGGCCCCGCTTCGTCCGCCCTGTACCGTGTAGTTCGCCCCCTTAGCCGACCGGACCCGCCCATGCTCGAACATCTGCGCCGCATCGTGGTGGAAGGCCCCATCGGAGCCGGCAAGACCGCGCTCGCGCAACGCCTGGCGCAAACCCTGCGCACCGGCGAATTGCTCGATGCGGCACGTGAAAATCCCTTCCTGGAACGCTACTACCGAGAGCCCGCGCGCTATGCACTGCCGCTGCAGCTATCCCTGATGAACCAGCGCGCGCAGCAGCTCAAGGCCTGGCAGGCGGCACTGCTGGCAGGCCAGCGCATGGTGGGCGATTTCCTGTACACCAGGGACCGCCTCTACGCCGGGCTGACGCTGCCCGAGGAGGAACTGGCGCTGTACGACGCCCTCGCCGCGCGCCTGCCGGCCCAAGGCCAGCGCGTGGATCTCGTGATCGTGCTGCAGGCCTCGCCCGCCTTGCTGCGCGAGCGTATCGCCCGGCGCAACGCGCCAGGCGAGTCCAGCATCGACGATGCCTACCTGGAGCGGCTGTCGGATGCCTATGGCGAGCTGTTCCATCGCTACGACGAGGCGCCGGTCATGATCGTCGACACCGCACACTTCAGTCCGGTAGACAACGACGCCGATTTCCGTACACTACTGTCGCGCATCGAAAACATGCGTGGCCGCAAGGCCTTTCTCAATCTCGCTGCGCCCTGACAGGTTCCCGCCTGCCAGCCTTCACCATAACGACAGCAGTCGCTGCCGCGAATCCCGCGGTCCCGTCCAAGGGCCGAGCGCCTCGCGCAGAACGAACTGAAAGGGGCAAAGGCCTTGCCGCACGGATGCAGATGCGTTGATGCACGGATCATGAATGCACTGCGGCATTGCGGCCAGCCCGGCTCCCGTCTCTCTACCGGCCCAACGTCATGAGCTACCTCCTCGACCCCTCCCGCAAGACCGTCACCATCCCCAAGCTGCAAGCGATGCGCGCCGCTGGCGAAAAGATCGCCATGCTGACCGCCTACGACTCCAGCTTCGCCGCGCTGCTCGACTACTGCGGGGTCGAAGTGCTGCTGGTCGGCGACTCCCTTGGCAATGTCATGCAAGGCCAGCAGACCACGTTGCCCGTGACGCTCGAGCAGGTCGTCTATCACACCGAATGCGTGGCGCGCGGCAACCAGAGCGCGCTGCTGGTGGCGGACCTGCCGTTCGGCACCTATCCCACCCCGGAAGCCACCTTCGCCAGCGCGGTGGCGCTGATGCGGGCCGGCGCGCACATGGTCAAGCTGGAGGGCGGCGACTGGCTCGCGCCCACCGTCAAGTTCCTGGTCGAGCGCAGCATCCCGGTGTGCGCCCACATTGGCCTGACACCGCAGTCGGTGCACGCGCTGGGCGGCTTCAAGGTGCAAGGCAAGACCGACGAAAGCGCGGCGCAACTCAAGCGCGACGCGCTCGCGCTGCAAGCCGCGGGCGCCCAGCTGATCGTGATGGAAGCGGTGCCGGCTGCGGTGGCTGGCGTGGTCACCGGCCTGCTGACCATCCCGACCATCGGCATCGGCGCCGGCGCGGATTGCTCCGGCCAGGTGCTGGTGTTGCAGGACATGATCAACGTCTACCCGGGCCGCAAGGCCAAGTTCGTGCGCAACTTCATGGAAGGCGCCGGCTCGATCGAGGCTGCCGTGCGCGCCTACGTGGCGGCCGTGAAGGACGGCAGCTTCCCGGCCGTCGAACACACCTTCTCGGCCTGAGCGCGCGCCGGCGATGGAGATCGGTGCCGCCACCGTCGCAGCCTTTGCGCTTCTGGCCAGCGGTGACGGCGCCATCTGGTTCATCGTCTGGACCTCGCTGGTGGTGGCCGCGCTCGGACTGGCGATTGCCACCGTGCCGGCCATCGGCGCGGCCTACCTGATCGCCACCCACGATTTCCCCGGACGGCGCGTGGTGGTGGTGATGGCGCAGGCCTTCCTTTCCTTCCCGACCGTGCTGGTCGGGCTGGTCCTCTACCTGCTGTTCACCCGCCACGGCCCGCTGGGCGAATTCTCATTGCTGTTTTCCCGCAGCGGCATGGTGCTCGGGCAGGCGGTGATCGGCTTCCCGGTGGTGCTGGCATTTGCCCTGTCCACCTTGCAGGGCGCGGATGCGCGCCTGCGTGAAACCGCCTGGGTACTGGGCGCCGGACGCTGGCGGACCTTGTTTACCGTCCTGCGCGAGCTGCGCTTTGGCCTGATGGCGGCGCTGGTGGCGGGCTTTGGGCGGGTCGTTGCCGAGGTAGGCTCGGCGTTGATGATCGGCGGCAACATCGAAGGCGCCACCCGGACCATCACCACCGCCATCGCGCTGGAAACCAGCAAGGGCGAATTCGCCCAGGGCATCGCGCTAGGCATCGTGCTGGTGGCACTGGCCGTACTGGTCAATGTGATGCTGGCGTGGCTGCAAGGCGCGGGAGGATTCCGACGATGAGCACGCTGCCCGCGCGCCGCACGCCTGACGGGCAGGCGTTGCCGCCTTCACAGCTGCCGCCGCTGCTGACGGTGCGCGGCCTGCGGCGCCAGGTGGGCGCGCGCCGCCTGTTCGATATTGCCGAGCTCGCCTTTCCGCGCGCCGCCGCCGTGGTGCTGACCGGCGTCAATGGCGCTGGCAAGAGCACGCTGCTGCGCATGGTGGCAGGGCTGGAGCGCGCGCCCGGCGCTACGGTGGCCTGGACCAGCGCGGACGGCACGCCGCGCAACGCCGCGCTCGATCCGCTGCCGGGCGCGCTGCGCCAGCGCATCGCCTACCTGCACCAGCACCCCTACCTGTTCCGCACCTCGGTACGCGAGAACATCGCCTATGGCCTGAAGGCGCGCGGCATGCCTGACGACGAAGTCAGGCGGCGCGTGGGCGCCGCGCTGGGCTGGGCCGGCATCACGCACGTGCAGGACACCGCCCCCGAACGCCTGTCCGGCGGCGAGGTGCAGCGCGTGGCACTGGCCCGCGCCAAGGTGCTGGAGCCCGATTTGCTACTGCTGGACGAACCCACCTCCAGCCTGGACGGCTACGCGCGCGAACAGGTGATCGGCCTGGTGCAGGACCTGGCCTCCGAGGGCCGCAGCGTGGTGATGGTCTGCCATGACCGCGAGCTGATCAACCTGCCGGGCGTGGTGCGCTGGAAGCTCGGCGACGGGCGGCTGGATACGCGCCACCCCTGAGCGCTTGGCTCAGGCTTTTGCCGGCAACTCCGCGGGTAACACGCCCCGCAACGAATTGGCCAGCGCCAGCGCCTCGGCGCCAAGCACCATGGCCCGCGTGACAACCGCTTCACGCACCGCCCCGCCCAGGTACCGCGTGCCATCGGCCAGCACCGCCGCGCGCATCACGCCGGGCAGGATATCGGCGTCCAGCGGCGGCGTCAGCCACCCGCCATCCACCTTGACGAACACCGAGCTGCGCCCGCCTTCGAGCAGTTCATCGCGGACATTGAAGAACAGGCTGTCGAACGCGCCAGCGCGTTCGGCAGCTTGCCAGCCGGCGTCATAGACGGCGCGCGCGCTGGTCTTGTGGCGGCGCAGCGCGTCCGCCACCGGCAGCGCCTGCGCTGCCAGCAACACCTGCGCCGGGACCGTGGCGAGCGGCGCCAGCAGGCCGTGGGCGACGGTGAAGCTGCCCGCCTTGTCCAGCGCCAGCCGCAAGCGCCAGGTGCCGGCACCAAGAACCGCCACGGACCCATGCACGGCAGCCAGCGCGCGGGCACGCTCGAAGCCAAAGCCGAAGCAGGCCGCGGAAGCCGCCAGCCTGGCCAGGTGCTGATCCAGGCGCTGGCACTGCCCGTCTTGCACCCGCATGGTTTCGAACAAGGTAAAGCCCGGATCGTGCGCGGTCAGGAAGCGCGCCTTCCAGCCGCACTCGGCAAATTCGCCCGCGGCGTCGCTGTCATGCACGATGCCGCCGCCCACGCCCATCTCGCCCGCGCGCAGTCCGTCGGCACCCTGCACGCCCAATACCAGCGTGCGGATGGCTACCGACAGGGCAAAGGCACCCGGCCATGCCTGCGCTTGCCCCGCGCCGGGCGCGTCGATCCAGCCGAGCGAGCCGGTGTAGAGGCCGCGCGGCGCGCGCTCCAGTTCGCCGATGATCTCCATGGTGCGCCGCTTGGGCGCGCCGGTGATGGAGCCGCAGGGAAACAGCGCGCGCAACAGGTCAGCCAGGCTGGTGCCGGCGCGCGCCTTGGCGGTGACGGTGGAGGTCATCTGCAGCACCTGGCCGAAGGGCTGCACCACGAAGCGATCGGGCACGGCTACCGTGCCAGGCACCGCGACGCGGCCCAGATCGTTGCGCAGCAGGTCGACGATCATCACGTTCTCGGCGCGGTTCTTGGCGTCGGCCGCCAGCGCCAGCGCGGCCTCGGCATCGCGTGCGTCGTCGCCCGTGCGCGGCGCCGTGCCCTTCATCGGGCGGGTGAGCAATTGACCCTGGCCGTCATGCCGGACGAACAATTCCGGCGACAGCGACAGCACCCAGCCATCGCCCGGCAGCCGCACCAGCGCGCCGTAGGGCACCGGCTGCGCGGCACGCAATGCTGAATAGAGCGCCAGCGGATCGCCAAACTCGGCAAAGCGCAGGCGCTGCGTGAAATTGACCTGGTAGGTGTCGCCAGCTTCGATCCACTGGTGGATGCGAGCAATGGCGGCATGGAAAGCCGGCTCCGGCGTGTCAGCCAGGACATCCATCAGGCCGGCTGGCTCATCCGAGGGCTGCGCCAGCCATTGCGCGACCTGCGCCTTGTCCAGCCGATGCATCTCCCTGAACCACAGCAGGCGCAACGCGCCATCGTGCAAAGGCAATGCCTGATCGACATGGACCGGCACGCCAACCAGCGGGCCGCCGAATTCGTAAGGCGCAAACAACGTGGCGTGCCAGCCTTGGCGCCAGCCTTGGGCCAGCAAGGCGTCGAGCGTGCCGAGGGCTGAGGCGTCTGGCAGCACGTCTTCGCGGGCGAAGCCGGTGTACAGGCGCGAGGATGCCTCGCCGGATACGGCGGTAGCGTCGTCGAGCAGGACGAAGGGCTGGGCGACGCTGGCCGGGCCGGATACGGGCGCTTGCGGGATTGAGGAAGAAGACGAGCGGGTCGGGGAGACAGCCACGGCAAATCACCAGCGTAAATTGAGGTCGCCAGGAGGCGGGCGATATCGCATTATCGCGCGCCCGCCCTCTCCCCCGGCCCCTCTCCCACAAGTGGGAGAGGGGAGTAAACCCACGGCACCTGAGAAGCCGCGGAACGGGCCAAAGACCGCCCGCCATGACGACGGCTTTCGCTCCCTCTCCGCTCGGGGGGAGAGGGCCGGGGAGAGGGGTGGCTAGGAGCCACCTGAAGCGAAGCCCACGGTTTGAGCGCGCCCAAAAACAAGAAAGGCCGGCCACGCATCTGCGCG
>NZ_BAAILO010000283.1:36231-48917 GCF_054589115.1 Cupriavidus sp. 8B
TGGCGCGAGCCGCCTTCATGCACCGAGCGGTCGAACTGGCGCAGGATGTCCTTCTGCGCCTCGGTCAGCTTGACCGGCGTTTCCACGTTCACGTGCACGTAGAGGTCGCCGGGGTACCCCGAGCGCACACCCTTGATGCCCTTGCCGCGCAAGCGGAAGGTCTTGCCGGGCTGGGTGCCTTCGGGCACCGGGAAGCTGGCCTTGCCGCCCAGCGTGGGCACTTCCAGGTCGCCGCCCAGCGCCGCGGTGGCGAAGGAGATCGGCATCTGGCAGTGCAGGTCGTCGCCGTCGCGCTCGAACACCGCGTGCTGCTTGATATGGACTTCCACATACAGGTCGCCCGGGGGGCCGCCGTTGATGCCCGGCTCGCCATTGCCCGACGAACGGATGCGCATGCCCTCGTCGATGCCGGCGGGAATCTTCACTTCCAGCGTCTTCTGCGACTTCAGCTTGCCCTGGCCGTGGCACTTGGTGCACGGCTTGGGGATGTGCTTGCCGGTGCCGTGGCACTTGGGGCAAGTCTGCTGCATCGAGAAGAAGCCTTGCGACACGCGTACCTGGCCCGCGCCATGGCAGGTCGGGCAGGTTTCGACGCTGGAGCCGGGCTCGGCGCCATTGCCGTGGCAATGCTCGCACTCGTCCCAGTGGGGCACGCGGATCTGCGCATCGTGGCCGTGGGCGGCCTGCTCCAGCGTGATTTCCATGCTGTAGCGCAGGTCGGCGCCGCGGTACACCTGCGGGCCGCCGCCACGGCGTCCGCCGCCAGCCTGGCCGCCTTGCTGGCCAAAAATATCGCCGAAGATGTCGCCGAAGGCTTCGGCGAAACCGCCGTACCCCTGGCCGCCGCCGCCGAAGCCGCCCGCCATGTTGGGGTCGACGCCGGCATGGCCGTACTGGTCGTAGGCGGCCTTCTTCTCGGGGTCCGAGAGCATCTCGTAGGCCTCTTTGACCTCCTTGAACTTCTCTTCGGAATCCTTGCTGTCCGGATTGCGGTCCGGGTGGTGCTTCATCGCCAGCTTGCGATAGGCCTTCTTGATCTCGTCATCGCCGGCGTTCTTGCCCACCCCGAGCACTTCGTAAAAGTCACGTTTTGCCATGGTGGCTGCTTACCTGATGGGCCCGGAAGCGTCCAAAGCCCGCCCGGGCGAAATAGCAAAAAAGCCGAGCGAGGCATTCGACGGCGGTAACCCGCTTGGTCCAATGTCCGTCGCCCGGCGTCGGGATGGGGGCTGGCGCTGGTGTTAAGCACCGCGCCCCCGCCCCGCTCTTCCATTACTTCTTGTCGTTGACTTCCTTGAATTCGGCGTCCACGACGTTGTCGTCCTGCGCATGGGCATGCTGCTGATGGCCCGCGCCGGCAGCACCGGCACCGGCTGCGCCCGCGGCACCCGCCGCACCCGCTTCGCCTGCCTGGGCTTGCATGTCGGCATAGACACGCTCGCCCAGCTTCTGGCTGGCTTCGGACAGCGCGCTGACCTTGGCATCGATCTCGGCCTTGTCGCCGCCGCGTGCGGCGTCTTCCAGTTCCTTGATCGCGGCTTCGATCTTTTCCTTCTCGCCCGCTTCCAGCTTGTCGCCGTATTCGGTGACAGCCTTCTTGGTCGAGTGGATCAGCGCGTCGGCCTGGTTGCGGGCATCCGCCAGCTCACGGGCCTTCTTGTCTTCCTCGGCGTTGGCCTCGGCGTCCTTCACCATGCGCTGGATCTCGTCTTCCGACAGGCCCGAATTCGCCTTGATGGTGATGCGGTTTTCCTTGCCGGTCGCCTTGTCCTTGGCGCCCACGTGCAGGATGCCGTTGGCGTCGATGTCGAACGAGACTTCGATCTGCGGCGTGCCGCGTGCGGCCGGCGCGATGCCTTCGAGGTTGAACTCGCCCAGCAGCTTGTTGCCGGTGGCCATTTCACGCTCGCCCTGGAACACCTTGATGGTCACGGCCGGCTGGTTGTCGTCGGCGGTCGAGAACACCTGCGCATGCTTGGTCGGGATGGTGGTGTTCTTGGTGATCATCTTGGTCATCACGCCACCCAGGGTTTCGATACCCAGCGACAGCGGCGTCACGTCCAGCAGCAGCAGGTCCTTGCGGTCGCCCGACAGCACCGAGCCCTGGATCGCGGCGCCAACGGCGACGGCTTCGTCCGGGTTCACGTCCTTGCGTGCTTCCTTGCCAAAGAATTCCTTGACCTGTTCCTGCACCTTGGGCATGCGGGTCATGCCGCCGACCAGGATCACGTCGTCGATTTCGCTGACCTTGACGCCGGCATCCTTGATGGCGATGCGGCAGGGCTCGATGGTGCGCAGGATCAGTTCCTCGACCAGCGATTCCAGCTTGGCGCGGGTCATCTTCAGGTTCAAGTGCTTCGGACCCGAGGCATCCGCCGTGATGTACGGCAGGTTGATTTCGGTCTGCTGCGAGCTCGACAGTTCGATCTTGGCCTTTTCAGCAGCTTCCTTCAGGCGCTGCAGCGCGAGCACGTCCTTGGACAGGTCAACCCCCTGGTCCTTCTTGAACTCGGCGATGATGTAGTCGATGATGCGCTGGTCGAAGTCTTCGCCGCCCAGGAAGGTGTCGCCATTGGTCGACAGCACTTCGAACTGCTTCTCGCCATCAACGTCGGCGATCTCGATGATCGAGATGTCGAACGTGCCGCCACCCAGGTCATACACGGCGATCTTGCGGTCGCCCTTCTCGTTCTTGTCCAGGCCAAAGGCCAGCGCGGCCGCTGTCGGCTCGTTGATGATGCGCTTGACGTCCAGGCCGGCGATGCGGCCAGCGTCCTTGGTGGCCTGGCGCTGCGAGTCGTTGAAGTACGCCGGCACGGTGATCACGGCTTCGGTCACCGGCTCGCCGAGGTAGTCTTCGGCGGTCTTCTTCATTTTGCGCAGCACTTCGGCGGACACCTGCGGCGGTGCCAGCTTCTGGTCGCGCACGGACACCCATGCGTCGCCGTTGTCGGCCTTGACGATGGTGTACGGCATCAGGCCGATGTCCTTCTGCACTTCCTTTTCTTCGAACTTGCGACCGATCAGGCGCTTCACCGCGTACAGGGTGTTGCGCGGATTGGTCACCGCCTGGCGCTTGGCAGGCGCGCCCACCAGGATCTCGCCGTCTTCCATGTAGGCGATGATCGAAGGGGTGGTACGCGTGCCTTCGGCATTTTCGATCACCTTCGGCGTATTGCCTTCCATGATCGCGACGCAGCTATTGGTGGTACCGAGGTCGATACCGATGATCTTACCCATTATTCTCTCCTCTTGAGCCCCGCTATCCGCGGGGACTGCAATTCATCCTGAGGCCGAAATGTGGCCGTCCGGGGCCATTTCAAGGGCCGGAAGTGCAAATCCGACTAAATTTCTCGGCTTCTCCCTCTGATCAACGGCTGGCTGGCTGGGCCACGTTGAGGGGTATTAGAAGACGTTGCGCGCCAAGCGTGGTTTTTGTGCCTCTTGCGCCACCAAAAACAGGAGCGGCTAGCGGCCTCGCTGCCACAGGACATCGCTGCCCCCGCCGGCCCTGTTGAGCACGCGCGCCAGCACGAACAACAGGTCGGACAAGCGGTTCAGGTACTGGCGCGGCGCCTCGTTCAGGGCTTCCTGCGCGCCCAGCGCCACCAGCGCGCGCTCGGCGCGCCGGCACACCGTGCGGCACACATGCGCCACCGCCGCAGCCCGGCTGCCGCCTGGCAGGATGAATTCGGCCAGGCGCGGCAGGTTGGCATTGTAGCGATTCAGCCATTCGTCGAGCTGCAGCACCTGCTCGGGCTTGACCAGCACGTAACCGGGGATGGAGAGCTCGCCGCCAAGGTCGAACAGGTCGTGCTGGATGTGCAGCAAGGCCGAGCGGACGTCGTCGGGCAGCGTCTCGGTAAGCAGCACGCCAAGGTTCGAGTTGAGCTCGTCCACATCGCCGATGGCGGCGATGCGCAGGCTGTCCTTGCTGGTGCGGCTGCCGTCGCCAAGCCCGGTGGTGCCGGCATCTCCGGTGCGGGTGACGATCTTGGAGAGGCGATGGCCCATGCGGGTCTCCTGCGTTGGCGAATCCAGCATTATGGCGCGCATCGGGCCCTTCGCGTTAGCGCGCGGCCTGGCGCCGGGTGGCTGTTGCGGCGCCCGCCCCGCGAGCCAGGCCGGGCGCGGCGTAGAATATCGGGATTCGCTTGATACGCTACCGGGTGCGAGTGCCGGCACCGTTCAGCGCGGCCCTGCAATGGCCGGCGCTGCACGGCCCCGGCCCCCACAGACCCGCCGGAGACGCCATGAACCAACCCCTTGCCCACGCCGCGCTGGTGCGCCAACCCCTGCCCGCCGCCGTGCGCGACGCCCTGCAGGCCCGCTTCGGCGAACGCTTCTCCACCTCCCCCGGCGTCTGCGACCACCATGGCCGCGATGAATCGCCCTTCCCGCCGGCCGCGCCGGACGGCGTGGTCTTCGCCCACACCACCGAGGAAGTGGCCGAGGTGGCCCGCCTGTGCAACGCGCACCGTGTGCCGCTGATCGCCTACGGCGCCGGCTCTTCGCTCGAGGGCCACCTGCTGGCGGTGGCCGGCGGCATCAGCCTGGACCTGTCGCAGATGAACAAGGTGCTGTCGGTGCAACCCGAGGACCTGAACGTGACGGTGCAACCGGGCGTGACCCGCAAGCAGCTGAACCAGGAAATCAAGGACTCCGGCCTGTTCTTCCCGATCGACCCGGGCGCCGATGCCTCGCTGGGCGGCATGTGCGCCACGCGCGCTTCCGGGACCAACGCGGTACGCTACGGCACCATGCGCGAAAACGTGCTGGCGCTGACCGTGGTCACCGCCGACGGGCGCATCATCAAGACGGGCACCCACGCCCGCAAGTCCTCCGCCGGCTACGACCTGACCCGCCTGATGATCGGCAGCGAAGGCACGCTGGGCATCATCACCGAGGTGACAGTGCGGCTGTACCCGCAGCCCGAAGCCATCTCGGCAGCCATCTGCAGCTTCCCCAGCATGGGCAGCGCGGTGCGGGCGACCATCGAGACCATCCAGCTGGGCGTGCCCGTCGCGCGCGTGGAGTTTGTCGACGCGCTGGCCATCCGCGCCATCAACCGGCACGACAACCTGTCCATGCCGGAGATGCCGCACCTGTTCTTCGAATTCCATGGCACCGAGGCCGGCGTCAAGGAGCAGGCCGAGACCGTGCAGCAGATCGCCGCCGACAATGGCGGCCAGGGCTTCGAGTGGGCCACGCGGCCGGAAGACCGCAGCCGCCTGTGGAACGCGCGCCATACCGCGTACTTCGCCATGCTGCAGCTCAAGCCGGGCTGCAAGGCGGTCACCACCGACGTCTGCGTGCCGATCTCCCGCCTGGCCGATTGCGTGACCGAGACCGAACGCGACCTCAATGCGTCCAGCCTGCCCTGCCCCATCGTGGGCCATGTGGGCGACGGCAATTTCCACGTCGCGATTCTCACCGATCCTGAAAAGCCAGAAGAACTCGCCGAGGCCGAGACCATCAACCGGCGCATCGTGGAGCGCGCGCTGGCCATGGGCGGCACCTGCACCGGCGAGCACGGCGTGGGGCTGCACAAGATGGATTTCCTGGTCAGCGAGCACGGCGAAGACGCGCTCGACCTGATGCGCGCTATCAAGAACGCGCTCGATCCCAACCACATCCTCAACCCGGGCAAGATCTTCCGCCCGGTGCGCTAGCGGACCGGCACGGCATGGCATCCGTGTTCAACCGCGTCCCGCCGCTGCACCTGCTGATCGCGTTCGAAGCCGCCGCCCGGCTGGGCAGCTTCGCGCGCGCGGCAGAGGAGCTGTCGGTCACGCCCAGCGCGGTGTCGCACCGCATCAAGAACCTCGAGGAACTGTGGGGCGAGGACCTCTTCGTGCGCGCCAATGCCGCGCTGCGGCTGACGGCCGCTGGCACGCGCTACCTGCGCAACGTGCAAGATGCCCTCAAGTCGCTCAACGAACTGGCCCGGCCCGAGTACAACAAGCAGCGCACCCGCCTGCGCGTGGCGATCCCGCCCACCTTCGGCCGCCAGCACCTGGTGCCGCGCCTGCCCGAATTCACCGCGCTGTACCCGCACATCGACACCGAGCTGCACCTGGCCATCCCCTTCCTGGACGTGAAGGCCGAAGACACCGATGTGGAGATCCGCTACGGCACCGGACGCTACCCCGACCTGAAGACCACCAAGCTGCTGGTCGAGCCGGTGTTCCCGGCCTGCGGGCGCGAGTACTACGAGCGCATTGACGGCCGCGCCATCACCAGACCCGAGCACCTGCACAACCTGGTGCTGTTGCGCAGCCCGCTGGAGCCCTGGAAGCCCTGGTTCGAGACCGCCGGCCTGGACTGGCCCGAACCCCAGACCGGCCCGCAATTCAACGACATCGGCCTGATGCTGGAAGCCATCGCCTCCAACCAGGGCGTGGCGCTGGTGCGCCAGCGCATGGCCCGGCACTGGCTGTCGCTGGGCCAGATGGTGCGGCTGCTGGATATCGAATCGGTATCGCCGCACGGCTACTACATCGTCGAGCGCGAACAGGCCCCGCTCAAGCCGGAGGCGCGGTATTTCGTCGACTGGCTGCTCAGCCTGGACTGGTAAGACTGGCTGGCTGTTCGGCCGGCCCCCGGAGAAGAACCCCATGCAGATCCGCCCGCTAACCCCCGCCGATGCCAGAGCCTTCCAGGCGCTGCGCCTCGAAGGCCTGCTGGAAGCGCCCGCTGCCTTTGGCTCCAGCTTCGAGGAAGAGCGTGACCTGCCGCTGGCCACCATCGCCGGCCGCCTTGAGGCAACGCCCGAAAAGGCTGTGATCGGCGCCTTTGAAGCCACCGAGGGCGGCACCGCGCTGGCCGGCGTGGTCGGGGTGATGCGCGAGGACAAGGTCAAGCAGCGCCACAAGGCCTTTATCTGGGGTATGTATGTAGCGCCGGGCTATCGCGACCGGCGTCTCGGGCGGCAGCTCATGGAGCAGGCGATGGCGGTGGCCGCCGCCATGCCCGGCCTGCGCCAGGTCACGCTCTGCGTCAACGTCATCAATGCGCCCGCGATCGCGCTTTATGAAGCCATGGGCTTCGTGCGCTACGGCGTGGAGCCGCAGGCGCTCTATGTGGCACCGGACTATCACGACAAGCTGGAAATGGTGCACATGCTGGCGCCGCGCGGACAATAAGGCGCCCTATCGACGCCTTGCGCCGCGCCGGTGCTAAGCTGGATTGGTACCGGCCAGCTCGCGAGGCTCCTGCGCGACACCGCCCGCATGGCACGTTCCGGGCCAATGCTGTCATGAGCGATTTTGATCGGCCTGCCATGCGGAATTCACGTCGCCACAGGGCTGCGCAGCCACCTGGCTGCGCTATAGTCCTTGCTCCCCACCCGCTCCCGCCCTGCCATGGCGGGCGCCGGCGGCCATAACAGGAGTTGCCATGAACGCCCCGCACGAAGCCTCACTGGTCGCCGACGACACACGCCGCAACGCGTTGCTCGCGGGCCTGGCGAAAATCCTGCCCGATGCGGCGTTGCTGTGGAAACCCGAGGACACCGTGCCCTACGAGTGCGACGGCCTGGCGGCCTATCGCCAGGTGCCGATGGCCGTGGCGCTGCCCGACAACGAGGACCAGGTCTGCGCCATCCTGCGCCTGTGCCATGCGCTGCAGGTCCCCGTGGTGCCGCGCGGCGCCGGCACCAGCCTGTCGGGCGGAGCCATGCCGATCGCCACCGGCCTGGTGCTGTCGCTGGCCAAGTTCAAGCGGATCGTCAGCGTGGACGCGCGCTCGCGCACCGCGGTGGTCCAGCCCGGCGTGCGCAATCTCGCCATCTCCGAGGCCGCCGCGCAGTACAACCTCTATTACGCGCCCGATCCTTCGTCGCAGATCGCCTGCACCATCGGCGGCAACGTCAGCGAGAACTCGGGCGGCGTGCATTGCCTGAAGTACGGCCTGACGGTGCACAACGTGCTGCGCGTGCGCGCCGTCACCATGGAAGGCGAAGTGGTAGAGTTCGGCTCGGAAGCGCCCGACGCGCCGGGGCTGGACCTGCTGGCCGCGGTGATCGGCTCCGAGGGCATGCTGGCGGTGGTGACCGAGGTCACCGTCAAGCTGATCCCCAAGCCGCAGCTGGCGCAGGTGATCATGGCCAGCTTCGATGACGTGGCCAAGGGCGGCAACGCAGTGGCCGACGTGATCGGCGCCGGCATCATTCCGGCCGGCTTGGAAATGATGGACAAGCCCGCCACCGCCGCGGTCGAGGAATTCGTGCGTGCCGGCTACGACCTGGACGCCGCCGCCATCCTGCTGTGCGAATCCGACGGCACGCCGGAAGAGGTGGCCGAGGAAGTGGAGCGCATGAGCGAGGTGCTGCGCGCCTCAGGCGCCAGCCGCATCCAGGTGTCGCAAAGCGAGCCCGAGCGGCTGCGCTTCTGGAGTGGGCGCAAGAATGCCTTCCCCGCCGCCGGCCGCATCTCGCCGGACTACTACTGCATGGACGGCACCATCCCGCGCAAGCACATCGGCACGCTGCTCAAGCGCATCGAGGAGATGGAGCGCAAGTACGGCCTGCGCTGCATGAATGTGTTCCATGCGGGCGACGGCAACATGCATCCGCTGATCCTGTTCGATGGTGCGGACCAGGACGAATGGCACCGCGCCGAGCTGTTCGGCTCCGACATCCTGGAGAGCTGCGTGGAGCTCGGCGGCACGGTGACCGGCGAGCACGGCGTGGGCGTGGAAAAGCTCAACTCGATGTGCGTGCAGTTCTCCGCGGAGGAGCGCGAGATGTTCTTCGGCGTCAAGGCGGCCTTCGACCCGGCGCGCCTGCTCAACCCCGACAAGGCCATTCCCACGCTGGCGCGCTGCGCCGAGTACGGGCGCATGCATGTGAAGCGCGGCCTGCTGCCGCATCCCGACCTGCCGCGTTTCTGAACATGGCCGGTCCCAACGCCACGCAACGCGCCCGCAGCAGCGCGCAAACCCGCCAGCGCCTCGGCAAGCCCGAATCGGGCTGGCGCGAGCGCTGGTACACCATCATCTTCGAGGCCGACACGCGCAACGGGCGGCTGTTCGACATCACCTTGCTGCTGGCCATCGTCACCAGCGTGCTGATCGTGTTGTTCGACAGCCTGCCGGCCGTGAACCTGCGGCTGGGCCGCGTGTTCACGGTGCTGGAGTGGCTGTTCACGCTGTTATTTACCGCCGAATACGTGATGCGCATCCTGGTGGTGCGCCGGCCGCTGCGCTATGTGTTCAGCTTCTTCGGCGTGGTCGACTTCCTGTCGATCATTCCGACCTGGCTCGCCTTCTTCGTGCCCGAGCTGGCGTTCCTGATCGACGTGCGCCTGCTGCGGCTGCTGCGCGTGTTCCGGATCCTCAAGCTGACGGTGTATTTCGAGGAGGCGCAGATCCTGTACCGCGCGCTGGCCAACAGCCGGCGCAAGATCTTCGTCTTCCTCGGCACGGTGTTCATCATCACCGTGATCCTCGGCACCGTGATGTATGTGGTGGAAGGCCCGCAGCACGGCTTCACCAGCATCCCCGTTAGCATGTACTGGGCGGTGGTGACGCTGACCACCACCGGCTTTGGCGACATGGTGCCCAAGACGCCGCTGGGCCAGTTCATCACCTCGCTGACCATCCTGCTGGGCTACGGCATCATTGCCTTTCCCACCGGCATCGTGGGCGCCGAGCTGGCCGCCAGCATCATGAAGCGGCCGCTGACCACGCGCACCTGCAACCATTGCCTAACCGAAGGCCACGATCCCGACGCCGGCTACTGCAAGCACTGCGGCACCGAGCTGCCGCCTTACCAGGACGAGAGCGAACGCGAGCCGGCAGGCTCCCGCGCACCCGCCGAGGCGCCAACCCGCCGCCCCACTTCTTCCGCCTGACTTAGTTCAAGCCGACACCAGCCAGCCACCATGCCAGCCATGCCATCCGATCAGCAAGCCACCCTCACCGCCTTTCGCGATGCCATCCGGCATGCCACCGACACGCGCGCGCCGCTGCGCCTGCGTGGCGGCGGCAGCAAGGATTTCTACGGCCAGCAAGCGCAAGGGGCGCTGCTCGACACGCGCGCCTACACCGGCATTGTCGACTACGACCCGCCCGAGCTGGTGATCACCGCGCGCTGCGGCACGCCGCTGGCGGAGATCGAGGCGGCGCTGGCCGAGCGGCGCCAGATGCTGGCGTTCGAGCCGCCGCATTTCAGCACGGGCGCCGATGGCAGCGACGTGGCCACGATCGGCGGCGCGGTGGCCGCCGGCCTGTCCGGCCCACGCCGGCAGGCGGTGGGCGCGCTGCGTGACTTTGTGCTGGGCACGCGCGTGATGGATGGCCGAGGCGACGTCCTGAGCTTCGGCGGCCAGGTGATGAAGAACGTGGCCGGCTATGACGTCTCGCGGCTGATGTCCGGATCGCTCGGCACGCTGGGGCTGATCCTGGAAGTCTCGCTCAAAGTGCTGCCGGTGCCCTTCGACGACGCCACGCTGCGCTTTGCGCTGGACGAGGCCGCAGCGCTCGACCGCCTCAACGACTGGGGCGGCCAGCCCCTGCCGATTGCCGCCTCGGCCTGGCACGACGGCGTGCTGCACCTGCGCCTGTCGGGCGCGGCGGCCGCGCTGCGCGCCGCGCGCGAGCGGCTGGGCGGCGAAGCCGTGGAGCCCGCGCAAGCCGGCGCTTTGTGGCGCGCGCTGCGCGAGCAAAGCCATCCCTTCTTTACTCCGGTGCAAGCCGGCCGGGCGCTGTGGCGCATTGCCGTGCCGAGCACCGCCGCGCCGCTGGCGCTGCCCGGCGGGCAGCTGATCGAATGGGGCGGTGGCCAGCGCTGGTGGCTGGGCGGCAGCGACAGCGCGGCGGACAGCGCCCTCGTGCGCGCCGCGGCCAAGGCAGCCGGCGGCCATGCCACGTTGTTCCGCAATGGCGACAAGTCCGTGGGCGTGTTCACGCCGCTGTCCGCGCCGCTGGCCGCCATCCACCAGCGGCTCAAGGCAACGTTCGACCCCGCCGGCATCTTCAACCCGCAGCGCATGTACGCCGACCTCTGAGCCGCGGGCCTCACTGCACCGTCCAGCACCGATCCCCAGCAAAGGCACCGGAGAGTCCCCGAACCATGCAAACCACCCTGGCCGAATTCCTGCGCGACACGCCCGACGGCGAAGAAGCCAAGTCCATCGTCGGCAAATGCGTGCACTGCGGCTTCTGCACCGCAACCTGCCCCACCTACCAGTTGCTCGGCGACGAGCTGGACGGCCCGCGCGGCCGCATCTACCTGATGAAGCAGGTACTGGAAGGCCAGCCCGTCACGGAAAGCACACGCCTGCACCTGGACCGCTGCCTCACGTGCCGCAACTGCGAATCCACCTGCCCCTCGGGCGTGAAGTACGGCCGGCTGGTCGATATCGGCCGCAAGGTGGTGGACGACCGCCTGGAGGCGCAAGGCATCCAGCGTCCGGCGCGCGAGCGTTTCGCGCGATGGGCGCTGCGCGAAAGCATGACGCGCCCGGCGCTGTTCGGCACGGCCATGCGCATGGGCCAGCGCGTGCGCCCGCTGCTGCCGCAGGCGCTGCGCAACAAGGTGCCGCAAGCGGTCGATGCCGGCGCATGGCCGCGCACCACGCATGTGCGCAAGATGTTGTTGCTCGACGGCTGCGTGCAACCGTCGATGTCGCCCAACATCAATGCCGCCACGGCCCGCGTGTTCGACCGCCTTGGCGTGCAACTGGTGGTGGCGCGCGAGGCCGGCTGCTGCGGCGCCGTGCGCTATCACACCGGCGACCACGATGGCGGCCTCGACAATATGCGGCGCAATATCGACGCCTGGTGGCCGGCCGTGCAAGCCGGCGCGGAGGCCATCGTGATGACCGCATCGGGCTGTGGCGTGATGGTCAAGGAATACGGTCACCTGCTGCGCAACGATGCCGGCTACGCGGATCGCGCGCGCCAGATCTCGGCGCTGACCAAGGATCTGTCGGAGCTGCTGCCGAACTTCGCCGACGCCCTGCAAGACGCGGCCTCCGAGGCAAGAAGCAGCGAAGGCACTGACGGCCAGCGCGTGGCCTACCATCCGCCCTGCACGCTGCAGCACGGCCAGCAGATCCGCGGCAAGGTGGAAGCCCTGCTGACGGGCCTGGGGGTGGACGTCAAGCTCTGCGCCGACAGCCACCTGTGCTGTGGCTCCGCGGGCACGTACTCGGTGCTGCAGCCCGAATTGTCCTATCGGCTGCGCGACGAGAAGCTCGCCAACCTGCAGGCCTCGAAGCCCGACGCCATCGTCTCGGCGAATATCGGCTGCATCACGCACCTGCAAAGCGGCACCGGCACGCCGGTGATGCACTGGATCGAGCTGGTGGATCGCATGCTGGGGTAAGTGCCCCGAAGTGCTGGCCGAAGCTGACATGTCAGGCCAAAGCCGCGTGCCATGACGACGGCTGTCTCTCCCTCTCCCCTCAGGGGGCCGGGTAGGGGTGGCTCAGCTAGGAGCCACTTCAAGCGAAGCCTTCGGTTTTTGCGGTCCGACGGCGTAACGAGCGCCCGCCCTCTCCCCCAGCCCCTCTCCCACAAGTGGGAGAGGGGAGCCAACCAGCGGTAGAGTCAAAGCATCACTCGGTGTAGCCGTGATTTCCGCCCCCAGGCGGAAATCACCCAAGAGCGATGCGAAGCGAGCCGTCAAGGTTTGAATCTCCCGTTATGCGGCGCCTCGTCGGCAAGCCAAAAGAGCGGAA
>NZ_BAAILO010000284.1:0-1121 GCF_054589115.1 Cupriavidus sp. 8B
TGATCAATATCGTGGTCATGCTGCTCATGCGCTGGGTTGAAGGACGCACCCGCGTGCCCGGCTTCATCGGCAGCAAGTAAGGGGACACGTCATGGCATATTCATTCGATTTCACCTCGATCAACCCCACCACGCTGGAAGTGCTGGGCGAGGGCATGCTGGTCTCGCTCAAGATCACCGCCACCGCGGTGGTGGTCGGCATCGTCTGGGGCACCATCCTGGCGATGATGCGGCTGTCTTCCGTCAAGGTGCTGAACTGGTTCGCGCAGGGCTACGTCACCATCTTCCGGTCGATCCCGCTGGTGATGGTGCTGCTATGGTTCTTCCTGATCATCCCGCAGCTCCTGCAGAAGACGTTCAACCTTTCGCAGGCATCCGACCTGCGTATGACCTCGGCGCTGATCGCCTTTGCCTTGTTCGAGGCGGCGTACTATTCCGAGATCATCCGCGCGGGTATCCAGAGCGTGTCGCGCGGGCAGATGTTTGCCGCGCAGGCCATGGGCATGACCTACGGACAGTCGATGCGGCTGGTGATCCTGCCGCAGGCCTTCCGCAACATGGTGCCGCTGCTGCTCACGCAAGGCATCATCCTGTTCCAGGATACGTCGCTGGTGTACGTGAGCGCGCTGGCGGACTTCTTTGGCCAGGCCTACGGCATCGGCGAGCGTGACGGCCGCATCGTGGAGATGCTGCTGTTCGCCGGGCTGGTGTATTTCATTATCTGTTTCTCCGCATCGCTGCTGGTCAAGCGTTACCAGAAAAAGGTGGCCGTATGATTGAAATCAACAACGTCTCCAAGTGGTACGGCGCCTTCCAGGTGCTGACCGATTGCACCACCAAGGTCGCCAAGGGCGAAGTCGTGGTGGTGTGCGGCCCGTCGGGGTCGGGCAAGTCGACGCTGATCAAGACCGTCAACGCGCTGGAGCCCTTCCAGAAGGGCGACATCACGGTGGACGGCACCTCGGTGGGCTCACCCAAGACCAACCTGCCCAAGCTGCGTTCGCGCGTGGGCATGGTGTTCCAGAACTTCGAGCTGTTCCCCCACCTGTCGATCACCGAGAACCTGACCATCGCCCAGATGAAGGTGCTCGGCCGCTCCAAGGAAGAGGCTACCGCCAAGGG
>NZ_BAAILO010000285.1:0-686 GCF_054589115.1 Cupriavidus sp. 8B
CATTAGGAGACGGCGCCATCTTGACGCCGCATTTATGCTCCCGCTCAGGATAATTGGCTCCCCGGACTCCTTGGTATCGATGCCCCTCTTCGAGGCCATTGATCGCAAGATGGCAAACAGCGTAGTTTCATGGTCATGAAACTAAAAACCTCCCAAGGACTGCGTCTGCCGCACAGACTCGATGGCCGCATGCGCGGAAGCTAAGTGTACGTTTCCGGGATCCAGCACACGCTCGTGCTCGCGGAAGCGGCCCCATTAAACATCACCTGCTCATGCCGGGCGCCAGCCTTAGTCGAGAATTGGGTACGCAGGTCTAATTGGAGGACGTAGCTTCAGCCTTCCAGAGGAAAAGCTGCGCCGCTTGCCCCCAACCGAAGCTCGGGGTTCAAGCGGCGCGGCTATCTGCCAATAACCGCGGCAAAACGACGGTCGTTGGGCCGCCCTGCGATCACGCTTCCTGAATCAAGAACTTGTCGCGATTCTTACCGAGCCAAGCCGGTGCACGGCCACGGCCAGTCCAAGTTGCACCCGTCTTGGGGTCTTGATACTTTGGCGGCAGGGATGTCTTGGGTTTTGCCGGCGCCTTAGCCACCGCGTCTGCTGCGGGACGGCCACGGCGACGCTTTGGAGCGATGTCGTCGGCAGTCAACTCGTGCTGTGCCATTAGGGCTCGAATCTGTTCGATA
>NZ_BAAILO010000286.1:0-20516 GCF_054589115.1 Cupriavidus sp. 8B
GGCGACCCGGATGCGGCGAAAGACTCCTCGCCGCATAACGGGAGATTCAAACCTTGACGGCTCGCTTCGCATCGCGCTTGGGTGATTTCCGCCTGGTGGCGGAAATCACGGCTACACCGAGTGATGCTTTGACTCTACCGCTGGTTTGCTCCCCTCTCCCACAAGCGGGAGAGGGGTGTTACGGCTGCGTGGGATTTTACTCAGGCACCCGGCTGCAGCGCCATCTCCAGCAAGCGCGCCACATGCAGTGCCTCGCGTTGCGCGCCGTCGTGGATCTGATGGCGGCAACTGGTGCCGTCCGCCACCAGCAAGGTCCGCGCATCCGCCTCGCGGATCGCCGGCAGCAGCGCTTGCTCGGCCATCGCCATGGAGGCCGCATGATGCTCGGCCTCGTAGCCGAAGCTGCCCGCCATGCCGCAGCACGACGACTCGATGAGTTGCGTCTTCAAGCCGGGAATCCACGATAGCACCTGCTGCACCGGGCGCACCGCGTCGAAGGCCTTCTGGTGGCAGTGCCCGTGCAACAGCGCATGGCTCGCCCCGAGCGCGGCAAAGGCCGGTGCGAAACGCCCGGCCGCGTGCTCGCGCACCAGGAACTCCTCGAACAGGAAAGCATGGTCCGCCAGTTGCCGGGCGGCGTCGCCGTAGCCGTACTGCAGGAACTCATCGCGCATGGTCAGCAGGCAGGACGGCTCCAGTCCCACCACGGCCACGCCGCGCGTGACGAAGGGCAGCAGCGCATCGAGCGTGCGGCGCGCCTCCGCCTTGGCCTGGTCCACCAGCCCGGCCGCGAGGAACGTGCGGCCGCAGCATAGCGCGCGCTGTCCCGGCACGGCGCCCAGGTGCACGGTGTAGCCGGCGGCTTCCAGCACGCGTTGCGCGGCACGTGCATTGGCCGGTTCCATGTGGTTGTTGAAGGTGTCGACGAAGAGCAGTACCTCCTTGCCGCCGGGCTCCACCGCTGGTTGGGCAGGCTGGCTTGCGCGCGCGCTGCCAAGGAACGCCGGTTGCCATTGCGGCAGCGAGCGCCGCGCCGATAGCCCCAGCAGCCTCTCGCTCAGCCGCGCCAGCAGCGGTACCCGGTCGCGCAGGTTAAAGAGCCATGGCAGGCGGCTGGCCAGGCCGGCGTAGCGCGGCATCCATGCCACCAGCCGGTCGCGCGCGGAAAGCCGCCCGGCGCTGGCGTGGGCGGCGCGCACCTCGATCTTCATCTTGGCCATGTCGACGCCGGTGGGGCAGTCGCGTTTGCAGCCCTTGCACGAGACGCACAGGTCCAGTGCTTCCTTGACCGCGGGTTCGAGCAGCCCTTGCGGGCCGAGCTGCCCGGAGAGCGCGAGGCGCAGCGTATTGGCGCGGCCGCGCGTCAGGTGCTGTTCGTCGCGCGTGATGCGGTAGCTCGGGCACATGGTGCCGGCATCGAACTTGCGGCAGTGGCCGTTGTTGTTGCACATCTCCACGGCGGCAGCGAAGCCGTTCGCCGGGTCCAGTCCGGTGCCCGGCGCGCTCTCTACTTCGGTGACCGGATCGCGCGTGACGTTCCAGGCCGACCAGTCGAGCGTGCCGCGAAACGGCGCCACCGTGTAGCCCGGCGCAAAGCGGAACAGCGCCGCCTGGTCCATGCGCGGCGTGCGCACGATCTTGCCGGGATTGCAGCGGTGCTGCGGATCGAACAGCGCCTTCACTTCCTCGAAGGCATGGTTCAGCGCCGGGCCGAACTGCCAGGCCACCCATTCGCCGCGGCACAGGCCATCGCCGTGCTCGCCCGAGTACGCGCCCTTGTACTCGCGCACCAAGGCGGCGGCCTCTTCGGCAATCGCGCGCATCTTGGCGGCGCCGTCCCGGCGCATGTCCAGGATGGGCCGCACATGCAGCGTGGCCACGCTGGCGTGCGCATACCAGGTGCCGCGCGTGCCGTGCTTGTGGAAGACCTCGGTCAGCCGGCTGGTGTACTCGGCCAGGTGCTCCAGCGGCACCGCGCAATCTTCGATAAAGGAGACCGGCTTGCCGTCGCCCCTCATGCTCATCATGATGTTCAGGCCGGCCTTGCGCACTTCCCACAGCGCCTTCTGCGGTTCGGCCTGCGCCATCTCCACCACCGAGCCGGGCAGGCCCAGGTCCGCCATCAGCTCCACGAGCTGCGCGAGGTCGCGCAGGCAATCGTCGCGATCCTCTCCAGCAAACTCCACCAGCAGGATGGCTTCGGGCTCGCCCACCAGCGCGCGATCGATCACCGGGCGGAACGCCGGGTTGCGCCGCGAGAGGTCGATCATGGTGCGGTCGACCAGCTCCACCGCGCACGGGCGCAGCTTGACGATATGGCGCGTCAGATCCATTGCCTGGAAGAAGGTGGGGAAGTTCACCACGCCCAGCGTCTTGTGCACGGGCAGCGCCGCAAGCTGCAGGGTGATGCGCTTGAAGTAGGCGAGCGTGCCTTCGGAGCCCACCAGCAGGTGCGCCAGGTTGACGCTGCCATCCAGCGTGTAGGGCCGCTCGCTTTGGGGATGGAACAGGTCCAGGTTATAGCCACCCACGCGGCGCAGTACCTTGGGGTACATCTGCGCGATGGCTTCGCGCTCGCGCTCGGCGATGCGCTTTACGCCATCGGCAATGTGGCGGTGTGCGGCGCCTTCCTGCGGCCAGGCCGCGTCGAAGCGCACCTCCTCACCGCTGGCGAGGATGGCGTCGATGCCCAGCACGTTGTGCACCATATTGCCGTACTGGATCGAGCGCGAGCCGCAGGAGTTGTTGCCCGCCATGCCGCCGATCGTGCATTGCGCGGCGGTGGACACATCCACGGGAAACCACAGCCCGTGCGGCTTGAGCCAGGCATTGAGATGATCGAGCACGATGCCCGGCTGGACGGTGACCGTGCGCGCTGCCGCATCGAACTCGATGATCTGGTTGAGCCACTTGCTGTTGTCGATCACCAGCGCCTCGCCGACTGTCTGCCCGCACTGGCTGGTGCCGGCACCGCGCGGCAGCAGCGCAGCCTTCAGGTCGCGGGCAATGTCCAGCGCCAGGCGCGCGTCGGCCTCGTCGCGTGGTACCACCACGCCCAGCGGCATGACCTGGTAGATGGAGGCATCGGTGGCGTAGCGGCCGCGGCTGGCGGTGTCGAACAGCACGTCGCCGCGCAGCTCGGCGGCTAGGCGCTGGTATAGCGTGGAGCCGGGGCTCGCTGCGCACGGGCGCCTCGGCACAAACTGCAGGGGCTGAACGCTGGCGCTACGGGTGGGCAATGCCATGGGCTGTCTCCTCCTTTTGGGGGGCGTGGCCATGGCGCTGCCGTGCCGGCGCTGGCGCCGGCGCATCACGCGTCAGGCCACGTCCTGCTGTCGGTCCAGTTCCGCGATCAAGGCGTCGCGTTTGTTCTTGAGGTGCTTGCGCAGGATCTCACGCAGCGCCGCGCCATCGCGCGCGGCCAGCGCGTCGAGCATGGCGCCGTGCTCGCGCACGGCCATGTCCCACTTGTCCTGGTCGAAGTTCGAGCGAAACCGCAGCGCCTGGATACGCAGGTTGATGCGGCGATAGGTCTCCTCCAGGATCGGGTTACGCGCCGCCGCGTTGATCGCGTCGTGGATGCGGCGGTTCAGGCTGTAGTAGTTCGGCAGGTCGCGCCGCGCGTGGCAGGCCAGCATCTCGAAATGCAGCGCGCGGATCTCGTTGAGTTCCGGCTCGCTGATGCGCTCGCACGCCAGCTCGCCGGACATCGCCTCCAGCCCGCCCATCATCTCGAACAGGTAGTCGATGGTCTCGCGCGAGAGCAGCACCACCTCGGCGCCGCGGTTGGGCAGCAGCGTAATCAGGCCGTCGCCGGCCAGCACCTTGAAGGCCTCGCGCAGTGGCGTGCGCGAGACCTGGAGCTGGTCGCACAGCACGCGCTCGTTGAGCCGGGTGCCCGGGGCGAGGTCGCCCTCGACAATCATCGTCCGCAAACGCTGGGCCACCGCCACATGCAATATCTGGCGGTCGACGGCGAGGGCTTCGGGAGGCGAGATCATGTTCATGGCTTGACAATATTGTATTCAAAATCTACATTGGGGCAAGCAAGAACTAAAACCAAGCCCGCCCGAAAGCATCGCGGCACCACCGCCGCTCCCCTGAAAGCCCCGGACAATGCATTGTATGTATTGATTTGATTGGGGTTTTTACTGGATTGCAGGTGCAGCGCCATACCCACATTATCCCGTATCACGAAGCCGCAGTGCGTTATTGTTTTTTGGATACAAAATTCAAATAAAGACTGAGAGGTGACATGGTTCGTTTGAATTCACACCCCAGCGGGCGCCATTTCCTGCAGATTCCCGGACCCACCAACGTGCCCGACCGCGTGCTGCGGGCCATCGACCATCCCACCATCGATCACCGCGGCCCGGAGTTCCAGCAACTCGGCAAGAAGGTACTGGCCGATGTGCGCAAGATCTTCCAGACCGTGCAGCCGGTGGTGATCTACCCCGCGTCCGGCACCGGCGCATGGGAGGCCGCGCTGGTCAACACGCTCTCGCCCGGCGACCGCGTGCTGATGTTCGAGACCGGGCATTTCGCTTCACTGTGGAAGAAGATGGCCGAGAAGCTCGGCCTGCAACCCGAGTTCCTGGTCGGCGACTGGCGCCACGGCGTGGACGCCGCCGCCATCGGCGCGCACCTGGTCGCCGACAGCGCGCATGCCATCAAGGCGGTGTGCGTGGTGCACAACGAGACCTCCACCGGCGTGACCTCGGACATCGCCGCCGTGCGCCGCGCCATCGACGCGGCAGGGCATCCGGCGTTGCTGCTGGTGGATACGATTTCCTCGCTCGGCTCCATCGACTACCGCCATGACGAATGGGGCGTGGACGTGACCGTGTCCGGCTCGCAGAAGGGCCTGATGCTCCCGCCCGGCCTGTCGTTCAACGCAGTCAGCCCGAAGGCGATCGCAGCTATGTCCTCGGCCCGGCTGCCGCGCGCGTTCTGGGGCTGGGATGAAATCATCGAGGCAAACAAGAACGGCTACTGGTCCTACACGCCCGCCACCAACCTGCTCTATGGCCTGTCCGAAGCCTGCGACATGCTTCTCGAGGAGGGCCTTGCCAATGTGTTCGCGCGCCACCAGCGCCACGCCGAAGCCGCGCGCAGCGCGGTGCGCGCGTGGGGCCTGGAGATCCTGTGCCAGAACCCCGCGGAGTACAGCCCGGCGCTGACCGCGGTGCTGCTGCCGGAAGGCCACAACGCCGATGCCTTGCGCAAGGTCGTGCTGCAGCATTTCAATATGTCGCTGGGGCAGGGGCTGTCGAAGCTGTCAGGCAAGGTGTTTCGCATCGGGCATCTCGGCGATTTCAACGATCTCACCTTGATGGGCACGCTCGCCGGGGTGGAGATGGGGCTGGCGCTGGCCGGCATCCCGTACCGGCCCGGCGGCGTGCAGGCCGCGCTGGACAGCCTGCGCGCCACCGCCGTGCCGCATGGCCTGAACGCAGCATGAGCGCGCCACGATACGTGTAGCGGCAAGAAGCAAGCACGGGCGCGGTGCCACCGCGCCCGTCCGGCATGCGCCGATGCGTCGGCAGACCACACAGAACGCACGGCATTCCAACCAAAGGAGACAAGTCATGACTTTGCGTTTGACCTTGCGTGCGCTCGCGTGCGCCTCGCTGCTTGGCACGGCTGTGATGAGCGCCCCCGCGCTCGCGTGGGAGCCGACCAAGCCGGTGGAGATCGTGGTGCCGTTCAGCGCGGGCGGCGCGTCCGACCAGATGGCGCGCTCGATCCAGGGCATCATCGCCAAGCACAAGCTCATGGCCCAGCCGATCATCGTTCTCAACAAGGCGGGCGCCAGCGGCGCCGAAGGCCTGATGGACACCAAGGCGTCGCGCGGCGACGCGCACAAGCTGCTGGTGACTTCGTCCGCGTTGTACACGGTGCCGATGATCAGCCAGCTGCCGTTCAACTGGCGCGACCTCACGCCGGTGGCCATGGTCGCCCTCGATGAGTTCGTGCTTTGGACCAACGCCGAGTCGCCCTACAAGACGCCCGCTGACTTCCTGGCCGAGGCCAAAAAGAACCCCGGCAAGATGAAGATGGGCGGCACCAGCTCCAAGCGCGAGGACCAGATCATCACCGCGCAGGTGGAACGCAAGGCCGGTGCCAAGTTCATCTACATCCCCTACAAGGGCGGCGGCGAGGCCGCCACGCAGCTCTCCGGCAAGCACATCGACGCCAACGTCAACAACCCGTCGGAGTCCATCGGCCAGTGGCGCGCCGGCGAGCACCGTGCGCTGTGCGTGTTCGCGCCGGCGCGCATGGACTACTCGGGCAAGATCACCGCCACGCAGAGCTGGGGCGATATTCCTACCTGCAAGGAGCAGGGGCTCGACGTGCAGTACCAGATGCTGCGCGTCTTCATGCTGCCCGGCGGCGTCACGCCTGACCAGCAGAAGTACTACGTGGAGCTGATGCAAAAGGTGGTGGCCACGCCGGAGTGGAAGGAATACCTGGAGAAGAACGCGCTGAAGAACGAGTTTTTGTCGGGGCAGAAGCTGGTCGATTTCCTGGGCGCGGACGAGAACCGGCATAAGGACATCATCAAGGAAGCGGGCTTCGTGGCGGCACGCTAAGCGCGCCTGGCAACCCCCGCACAGGAGACACCCGCATGAACGACAACCCGCAAGGCCATGCCGGCGCGGCCGCGATATCGGTGCGCACCGCCGAGATCGCGGTCGCGCTGCTGATTGCCGCAGGCGCGGTGGTGGTGATGGTCAGCAACTACCGCATCGGCGCCGGCTGGGCGCCGGATGGCCCGGAGGCCGGCTACTTCCCGCTGCGCATCGGCGCCATCATCTTCGTGTCCTGCCTGGCCGTGCTGTGGCAGGCGCGGCGCATCGATGCCAGCCAGACCTTCGTCACCTGGGCACAGCTGCGCCAGGTGGCCGTGATCGTGGTGCCACTGACGGCCTACGTGGGGCTGATTTCCGTACTTGGCATCTACGTGGCATCGACCATCTTCATCGCCGGCTTCATGGTGGCCATCGGCAAGTTCGCCTGGTGGAAATCCGTGCTGATGGGCGTGGCGATCAATCTCGTGCTGTTCTGGGTGTTCGAGCTGCAGTTCCGCGTGCCGCTGCCCAAGGGCCCGCTCGAAGCGGCTTTCGGTTTCTGAGGGGCGGGCCATGGAAGAACTCAATTCACTGATGGGCGGCTTCGCCGTCGCCATGTCATGGCATAACGTGGGGCTGATGCTGATCGGCATCTTGCTGGGCATCGTGGTGGGCGTGCTGCCCGGCCTGGGTGGCCCCAACGGCGTGGCCATCCTGCTGCCGCTGACCTTCACCATGGAGCCCACATCAGCCATCATCATGCTGTCGTGCATCTACTGGGGCGCACTGTTCGGCGGCGCCATCACCTCCATCCTGTTCAACATCCCGGGCGAGGCGTGGTCGGTGGCCACCACCTTCGATGGCTATCCGATGGCGCAGAACGGCGAGGCCGGACGGGCGCTGACCTCCGCCTTCACCGGCTCCTTCGTCGGCGCGCTGGCCGGCGTGCTGCTCATCACCTTCCTCGCGCCGCTGGTGGCCAGGTTCGCGCTGCGCTTCGGGCCGCCGGAATTCTTCGCGGTGTACTTCCTTACCTTCTGCAGCTTTATCGGCATGGGCAAGGAGAGCAAGCCCAAGATCCTGATCGCGATGTGCGTGGGCTTTGCGCTGGCGGCAGTGGGCATGGACACGGTGTCCGGCACCCTGCGCATGACCTTCGGCTCCACCGAACTGCTGCGCGGCTTTGACTTCCTGGTGGTGGTGATCGGCCTGTTCGGCATCAGCGAGATCCTGATGACGATGGAAGAGGGCATCGCCTTTCGGGGCAAGCGTGCCAACATCGATCTCAAGGTAGTGCTCAAGACCTGGGCCAGCCTGCCGCGTCATTGGCTCACGCTGGTGCGCTCGTCGATCATCGGGTGCTGGCTGGGCGTCACACCCGGCGGTGCCACCGCCGCCTCCTTCATGGGCTACGGCGTGGCCAAGCGTTTCGCGCGAGATCCGTCCAGCTTCGGCAAAGGCAATATCGAAGGCGTGATCGCGCCGGAAGCGGCGGCGCACGCGGCGGGCACCAGCGCGCTGCTGCCAATGCTGGCGCTGGGCATCCCCGGCTCGGCCACGGCGGCGGTGCTGCTGGGCGGCCTGATGATCTGGGGGCTGCAGCCGGGGCCGCTGCTGTTTACCGAGCAGAAGACCTTTGTCTGGGGCCTGATCGCCAGCATGTACCTCGGCAATATCGCCGGCCTGCTGGTGGTGCTGTCCACGGTGCCGCTGTTCGCCGCCATCCTGCGGATTCCCTTCGCCATCATCGCGCCGCTGATCCTGGTGGTGTGCGCGATCGGCGCGTTCACCGTGCACAACGCGCTGTTCGATGTCTGGCTGATGCTGATCTTTGGCGTGGTCGGCTATGTGCTCAAGAAGCTGGAGTACCCGCTGGCGCCGCTGGTGCTCGCCCTGGTGCTGGGCGACCGCGCTGAGGATGCGTTCCGCCAGACCATGCTGATCTCCTCGGGCAGCATGGACGTATTCTGGTCCAACGGCCTGGTGGGCACCATCATGGCGCTGGCGGTGACCAGCCTCGTGTGGCCGCTGATCGGCGGGCTGCGTGAGCGGCGCCGCGCCATGGCGTGATGGACGAGTACCGGGGGCATTTCCAAGAGACATGGGACATGGGACAGGAGAACCGATCATGACCGCAAGCCCGGCTCCGCCGGATGGCGCCAGCGACAGCGCGCCGCTGCTGCTCGAGCGCGATGGCGCCATCGCCACCGTGGTGCTCAACCGCCCTGCCAAGCTCAACGCCTTCACAGTGTCCATGTGGCAACAGCTTGGCGACACCTTCCGCACGCTGTCCGGCGATGCCTCCGTGCGCTGCGTGATCGTGCGCGGCGCGGGCGAACGCGCCTTCTCGCCCGGCAACGATATTTCCGAATTCGCCACCGCGCGCGCCAACAAGCAACAGGCCATCGTCTACGGCCGCGTGATGCACGGCACCGCGCAAGCCATCCTCGACTGCCCGCATCCCGTGGTGGCGCAGATCCATGGCATCTGCGTGGGCGGCGGGCTGGAGGTCGCGGCCATGGCGGATATCCGCATATGCGGCGAGAGCAGCCGCTTTGGCGCACCGATAAAAAACCTCGGGCTGGTGATGGCGCACGCCGAGATGGCGCCGCTGATCCGGCTGGTGGGCGAGGCCCGCACGCTGGAGCTGCTGTTCGAGGGCCGCATCATCGGGGCGGCCGAGGCGCATGGCATGGGCCTGGTCTCGCGCGTGGTGCCGGATGCGCAGGTGGCAGCCGAGGCGCGCGCCACGGCGCAGCGCATCGCCAGCGGCGCGCCGCTGGTGGCGAGGTGGCACAAGAAGTTCGCGCGCCAGCTCGCAGCCGGCAAGACGCTGTCGGCCGGCGAGCTCGACGAAGCCTTCGACTGCTTCGATACCGAGGACTTCCGCCAGGGGTTCCGGTCATTCCTGGCCAAGGAAACGCCGCGCTTTAGCGGCCGCTGAAGCGGCTTGCCGCATTCTTCCGGAGTCAACAAGCTATGCAAGACACAACCCCGGCGCCCGGCGCGCTGGCCGGCATGCGCGTGCTGGAGCTCGCGCAGATCATGGCCGGCCCCACCTGCGGCATGATGCTGGCCGACCTTGGCGCCGAGGTGATCAAGATCGAGAAGACGGATGGCGGCGACGATGCGCGCGGCTATCGCGAGCCGCAGATCAACGGCGTGTCGGCGCCCTTCCTGATGCTCAATCGCAACAAGCGTGCCATCGCGCTGGACCTCAAGACGCCGGAGGGACGCGCGGTATTCCTGCGCATGGTGAAAGACGCCGACGTGGTGATCGAGAACTTCCGCAAGGGCACGCTGGAAAAACTCGGGCTTGGCTACGACACGCTCTCGCAGCACAACCCCGGCCTGATCTACTGCGCCATCTCCGGCTACGGCCGCACCGGCCCGGCCGCCGACAAAGGCGGCTTCGACCTGATCGCGCAGGGTTTCACCGGCCTGATGAGCATCACCGGCGAGCAAGGGGGGCCGCCGCTGCGCACCGGCAATTCGATTGCCGACATCAACGCCGGCATCCTGGCCGCGTTCGGCATCCTCGCGGCCTACCAGCACAAGCAGAAGACCGGGCGCGGCCAGGTGGTCGAGGCTTCGCTGATCGAGGCCGGGCTGCAGCAGCTCTACTGGCATGCCGCCATCCACTTCGCCACCGGCGAGTCGCCGGGGCCGAGCGGCTCCGCGCATATCCTGGCCACGCCCTACCAGGCGTTTCCCACGCAGGACGGCCACATCATCATCGGCGGCGCCAACGAGAAGAACTGGGAGCGCATCGCGCAGGTGCTGGGCAAGCCCGAGTGGCTGGACGATCCGCGCTACCGCCTGAACGCCGATCGCATGCGCCATCGCGACAGCCTGCTGCCGGCCATTGGAGAGATCCTCAGCACGCAGCCATCGGCGCACTGGCTCGCCGAGTTCGACCGGGCCGGCGTGCCGGTGGGGCCGGTGCATTCCATCGGCGAGGCGCTCAGCCATCCGCAAACGCTGGCGCGCGGCATGGTGGTGGAGCAGGACCACGCGCAGGCCGGCCCGATCAAGACGCTCGGCCTGCCCGTGCAGCTGTCCGAGACGCCGGCGCGGTACCTGCGCCCGGCACCCAGGCTGGGCGAGCATACGCGCGCGTTGCTGGCCGAGTATGGCTATGGCGATGAGGAGATCGAAGCGATGCTGGCGGCGGGAGCCGTGCGGGAGACTGCCGCGGTGCAATGAGGATGTGGCGCGCTGGCCCGCGCTATGACAAACTGGCCGGCTATCATCAGCCCGATCCACCATGGAAACGTTGGTCATTCGCCGAGCCGGCACCGAAGACGCTGCCGCCATCAGCGCGCTTGCCATGAGCGTCGCGCACTACTTCACGATCGAGCCATCCGGGGCCGGCGCGGAAGGCTTTCTCGCCAGCCTCTCGCCGGAAGCGATAGCCGGATATGTCGCCAGCCCGCGCTTCCACTATCTGGTTGCCTACCGTGGCGAGCAACTGGCCGGCATCCTTGCGCTGCGAGACGCCAGCCACCTATTCCACCTGTTCGTCGCGCCACAGATGCATCGGACCGGCGTTGCCGGATCCCTGTGGCAAGCCGCCAGCCAGGCCGCGACCGCCACCGGCGAGGTGCGTGAATTCACCGTGAATTCGAGCCCGTTCGCAACCGTTGTGTACGAGCGCTTCGGCTTCCGGTCCGTCGGGCCCCGCGCCGAGACAAAAGGCATCGCCTATGTGCCGATGCGCCTGGCACTTGAGGACGCCAGGGGCTAGCCCACGTACCAGAGTATGCTGACGAACTGGCAGGCACTGCCGGCCAGCACGAACAGGTGCCAGATGCCGTGGAAGTGCCGCACGCGCTCGTCGAACAGGAAGAACCCGATGCCTGCCGTGTAGAGCGCGCCGCCCGCCACCAGCCAGTACAGGCCGGCAGCCGGCAGCGCCGCCACCAGCGGGCCGAAGGCAAACAGGACCAGCCAGCCCATCAGCACATAGATCAGCAGCGAGAGCACGCGTGTGCGGTGGCCAATCAGGAGCTCCTGCGCGATGCCGATCGCCGCCAGTCCCCAGTTCACCCCGAACAGCGTCCAGCCCCAGGGCCCGCGCAGCGTCACCAGCGCGAAGGGCGTATAGCTGCCGGCGATCAGCAGGTAGATGGCGCAGTAGTCGAGCCGCCGCAGGATGTCCTTCGGGCGGCCGCGCAGGCTGTGATAGAGCGTGGAGATGGTGTAGAGGAACACCAGCGTGGTGCCATAGACCACGGAGCTGACTACCTTCCAGGCGTCGTGGTAGAGGGCCGAGGTGGTGACCAGCACTGCTGTGCCGGCGGCGGCGAGAATGGCGCCGGCCAGGTGGCTGTAGCCGTTGAAACGTTCTCCGCGGTACATGTCGTTCGTTCTCCTGTTGTGGTCGCTGGGTGGGCGATGGTTTGCAGGGGGCTTTATTTGGTATGTTGCGGTGCGTTATGGGGGGTATTTTTGCATGGAAATGGGGGCGGGGTAGCCACGGTCCCATTCGCATCCCGTGGGGGTGGCCCTTGCGGGCCCGCCGTTGGGGCTGCTGGCGGGGGCCTATCGGCGAAACCGACTTGTTGCTGGTGACGGCGTACTACGGCCCTCTGCAGCCTTGGCGCCCATCGTGCTCATTCGCGGCCCGCCAGTTCGATGCGGTAGACCAGCCGCTGGAGGAAGGTCCGCTGACCGGGGGCGAGAGCGACAAAGGTGCAGCCGATGTGATGCATGGTACTCTGGCCTTCCCAGGCTAGACCGTGCCCGACCACCTGGAGGTCGAACTCCAGTTCGCCCTGGCTGCGAAAGTCAAGCCTGCACTTCTGCAAGATCGTTCCCGCCGGAAACCGGTCGGTAAGCGCATCCTTGGAGCGAAGGCCCACACCGGACAGCGAGATGTCGGCGATATCCAGCTGCAGAAGTTGGTGGTCGGGTGTGTGTAGCTCCCAGCGTTCGCCCAAAGCGGCCTGCGGTCGTGCACGAGGCTGGCGGCGGCGCTCGAAATGGTAGAGCTCAGATGGGAAGGTTGCGGCGCAGGCCGGGCCGCCCTGATACTTGATCAGGTATGGTCTGCCGATGATGAATTCAATCCTGACATCGCGCAGCACAGCGGAGACGGCAATCTCGTCCGATGTCAGCAGCAGATGCCGCTCGGCATCCGTGCGGCATCCGTCGAAGATGAGCGTACAGGCTACGGGGTCAACCTTCAGCAATGTGGTGGCAATCTTGTAGCCGTCGCGCGCACCTAGTCGAACAACGCACTTCAACCAAGCGAGATCGAGCAGCACCGCACTGATTTGTATGGGAAGGGTCAACCGTTGGCAGTCATCCAATGGGCCAATGCTTGGCGCTTGCGTGCTATTGGGTTGATGCTTGGCATTGGAATTGTTGAGGCTCACGAAAATCCTTCAATAGAAAAGGGAATCGACGAGGGCTGCTTTTCGATTCTAGCGGCGGTTTGGGTGTGCGGGCAGCCCCAACAAAGACCTTTGGGTGCATCGCCGCGACACGACGGATAACGGCAGAAAGCAGCAAGACTTCAGCCCCTGAGTTGGAAGGGGCAAGCAAGTAAGGTGTGGGCCACACGACGAGCAGCCACTGCTCGGGGCGCAGGCGTGCCTTGCCGCTATTGCCGCCGGCGTGGCGCACGCGTACGGCGGCAAAGCGCCCGCTGAGCGTTTCGTCATCACACACTCTAGCCATGTGGTCGCCGGCCTCGCCAGCCAGGCGCAGGCAGCCGAGCTGAGAATCTCTCGGCGCCATGTCTGATCAAGGTGTCGGACGCCTACATGAGCGCTCCGGTGCGCATCATGTTCGTGGGCAAGGAGACAAACGGGCGGCGGGTAGCCGTCATCCTTGTACGGCTTCAGCGCGTCGGCAAGACGGCGGCACCCTGCGCCACCGCGGGCGGCGATGCTGCCGACGAAGTGGCTGGCGCGCTTGCAATAGCCGGGGCGCTGGAGGACGGCGTACCCGGGGACGTAGATGAGGACGCAGCCGTGGCTGCCGGCGCATTGCCACGCGCAACCGTGCGCTCCGACCACCCTCCACCGAGCGCCTTGTACAGCGCGACACGGCTGGTCAGGCGGGCCAGCCGGATGGTGGCCAGGGTCTGCTGCGCGGTGTAAAGCTGGCGCTGGGCATCGAAGACCGAGAAATAATCGTCCACGCCGTTCTTGAAGCGCATCTCCGACAGCCGCTGGGTTTCGCCCACTTCCTTGACCAGGGTCTCCTGCGCCGCCGCCTGGCGATCGTAGGTACCCCGCGCGGCCAGGCCATCGGCCACTTCGCGAAAGGCGGTCTGTATCGTCTTTTCATAAGCGGCGATATTGATGTCCTTCTGCACCTTGGAGGCGTCAAGCCGGGCTTGGTTGCTGCCGGCATTGAAGATCGGCATGGTGATCTGCGGCGCGAAAGTCCACGCGCCCATGCCTGCCGCGAACAGGCCAGACAGGTTGGTACTGGCGGTGCCGACCGCGGCGGTCAGCGAAATGGTCGGGAAGAAGGCCGCCCGCGCCGCGCCGATATCGGCGTTGGCCGCTTTCAGGCGGTGTTCGGCTGCCATGATGTCCGGTCTTTGCTGCAGCAATGCCGACGGCAGGCCAGCAGGCAGCTCGGCGACCAGGCCGGGCGATTCGAACGGCTCGCCCGGCGGCAGGTCTTGTGGCAGTGGGCCGCCGATCAGCAGGCCGAGGGCGTTCTCATCCTGCGCCACCTGCCGCGTGAATTGCTCCACGCCCACGCGTGCGGTTTGCACCTGGGTATCGGCGCGGTGCAGGTCGAGCTGCGCCATGGCGCCCGCGCGTTTGCCGCGCCCTACCATTTCCGCGGCGGCCTGCTGGCTCTTCAGCGTGTCTTCGGATATTTGCAGCAGTGCCTGGTCGGCGCGCCAGGTCAGGTAAGCGCTGGCGACTTCGGCAACCAGGCTGATGTGGGCGCTGCGGCGCGCTTCCTCGGTGGCGAGGTACTGCTCCAGCGCCTCGTGCTTGAGGCTGCGTACGCGCCCGAAGAAATCCAGCTCGAACGCGTTGAAGCCGACGCCCGCGCTGTACTGGTTGATGACGGACGACTGTCCAGGTGCGCGCAGGTCGCTGGGCACGCGCTGGCTGACCAAGCCCGCGCTGGCGTCGATCGCGGGGAACTGCGCGGCACGCTGGATGCGGTACTGGGCACGCGCCTGTTCGATGGCGAGACTGGCAACGCGCAGATCGCGGTTGTTGGCCAGCGCCAGCTCGATCAGGCGCCGCAGGCGCGCATCGGCGAAGAAATCCTGCCAGCCGAGGTCGGCGCCGGCGGTGTTCGCATTGGCCGCCGCCGGCGTGCCGGGGGCGTAGGCGGGGCCGGTGGGCCATGCCTGCGGCACCGGCTGCGCGGGACGCTGGTAAGTGGGCTCCAGGGTGCAGGCGGCGAGGGCTAGCGGCAGGGCGGCGCAGAGGGCGCGCAGGGTCGGGCTGGGGGTCTTGTGCATGGGATTCAACCGGAAAAGGCGCGCCACATAAGCCGCGAGATGGCCAGCCGGGGATTGCCCCGGTGGGCGATGTTGTGACCGGGCTCGCTGAAGAGCAGGCGGATCAGGCGATGGCGCGTGGCCATATCCAGATGCAGGGCGAGCCCGAGCAGCTTGCCTTGCCGGCGCGCGATCCGGCAGGGGACCCACCCTGTCGCCTCCATCCAGACCGCGCCCTCGGCACCGACAGGTATCGCCGGCGCCATCGCGCTGGTAATGGCGACGCCATTGCAGGACAGGTTTACGGTGGTGGCGGTGTATTCGTGCCCGGCGCAGGCCACCTTGCCGTTGATGCGCAGCAGCGCCCGCTCGTGATGGGGAAAGCGTTCCTCCTTGCGGGGCCGTGGCAGTTCCACGCAGACCAGCAGCGAAGTCAGGTAGAGCACCATCGACACGGCGGTCCAGGCGACGTTGAAGACGAGTCCCGACGCGGCTGCATCGGCGGCCACCGCGCGCGCCAGGCCCATGCCGGAAAGCACGATCAGGCAGCCATACAGCGCGGCGAACTTGCCATGAATCACAAGCTTGCTGCGGTCCAGCCCCTTGTTGGTGACCTTGAAAGGACGCCCGAACGGTTTGAAGAATGCGCTGATCAAAGTCGCCGTGACCGCCAGCGAGGCGACGATCTGCGTGACCTCGGTAAAGATGGGCAGCGCGCGCGAGCCCGTTACCCAGATGCTGTAGGCCCAGTAGAGCAGCAGCGCGGGCACGCCGTAGGCAAGGAACTGCATCGGCTCGCCATACAGGGTCGGCACATCGAAGTACCAGTACAGCAAAGGCCCGGCGAGCAGCATCAGGGTGAAAGGCCGGCTCAGCCAGTGCAGCAGGCCATGCACGTAGTGCAGGCGTTGCCCCAGCGTGTAGCCGCGCCCGCGCAGCGGCCCGTCGGCCGTGAGCGCGACCTGGATCGTGCCCAGGCCCCACCGGCTGCGCTGGCTGATGTATTCGGGCAGGCCTTCGGCGGACAAGCCCACGCTCAGGCGTTCGTTGAGCCAGCGCGTGATGTAGCCGTGCGGCATCAGGCGGTAGGTCAGGTGGATATCCTCGGTGACCGTGCCGGTGGGAAAGCCGCCGATCAGCCCCAGCAGGTCGCGCCGGACCACGAAGGAGGTACCGATGCAAAAGGCGGTGCCCCAGGCATCCTTGGCGGGCTGCATCACATCGAAGAAGGCGCGCTGCTCGTCGACCCAGCATTCGGTCGAGCGCAGGTTGTACTGGATCGGGTCCGCGTTGTAGTAGAACTGCGGCGTCTGCACCACGCCTACCTTGGGGTCGCCGAACAGGCCGATGGTGCGCAGCAGGATGTTCTTGTTAGGGGCGAAGTCGGCGTCGAGCACCATGATGTAGGGCGCGCCGCCGCCATGCTCCGCGCGCGCGCTATGGCGCAGCCCGTTGTTGAGGTTGCCGGCCTTGGCGTGCGTGTTGTCGGGGCGCGTGACATAGCTGGCGCCAACCTGCGCGCAGAACGCTTTCAGCCAGTCGCGGCGGGTGTCGTCGAGCACCCACACGCGAAAATCCGGATAGTCGATCGCCAGCGCGGCAACGATGGTCTTCTCCAGGATCTCCAGCCCTTCGTTGTAGGTGGCAATGAAAATATCCACCCGCGGCACCGAGCGGCTGCGCCGCAGCGCGGCCTCGCCCGCGTCCGCCGCCGGCGTATGGTTGCTGCCGCGGGTCAGCGTGACGATGGAGATCAGCGTGTAGCTGATCGTCATCAATTCGAACCCGAAGAAGACGTGCGCCCACAGGCTCGGGAAGGTCATGTGCCAATCGGGCAGTGTCTGGGTCCAGCGCCAGGCGATGTAGACCAGCAGCAGCGTTGCGGTGATGGCGCCGAACACGCTGCGGTCCGAGGCGCTGGCGCGGTCCCCCCGCATGCAAAGCCAAGCCAGCAGCAGGGTGGCGGCGTTGATGACGAGCAGCGTCCTGCCATCGAGGAAGAATTCGAACATGGTTACTCCTGGCGCGGGGAGGCAGGATCGGCGCCGCCGCAAGTGGCCTGCAGGCATCCGGATGGACGGAACGGGTTCCAGCCTGCCGCCGCCAGCACGGCCCATGCGGTCGCGCCGAGGTGCGGCAGGTGGTAGTAGTAGAAATCCTCCGTGGTGGATGTCGGCCCGATCGAGAGGCCGGTGCGGATGCGTTGCTCCGGCGTGGCGTAGAGCAGGCCGGAAGGCGCGCGCTGCGATAGCAGCAGCGGCCACAGCGCGGCGGTGTCCTGCGCGCGGTTGCTGGCGCGCAGCACCAGCGCGGCCTGGCCGGTGCCCTCCGTCCAGACGCCGTCGGGGTTGCCGTTGAAGCCGTAGCCGCCCTTGACGCCATGGCGCTCGCGGGTCCAGTCCAGGCCCCTGCGCCAGTCCGCGGGCGGCTCCGGGATGGCGACCAGCGGCCACAGCACCGCGTCGAGCGCCGACGGGCTGCTGTTGAGGGAGCGGCCATCGTCGCGCGTGCCGATGACGAAGCGGCCTTCGCGCGGCTGCCACATCGCCTCGACGAAGCCGCGCGCGCGCCGCGCCGCCGCCGGCCAGCGCGGATCGTCGCTGCGCCGCGCCAGCCAGCTGAACGCGGCATAGGCATCCACGTTGTGCTCGGTGGATTTCCAGGTCTGGCGCACCGGGCTGGGCTCTTCGCCGAAGTAGCCGCCGATAAAGCCGCCCGGGGCGCCGGCATCGAACAGGGTGGCGTCGACCCAGCCCATCAGCGCGCCGGCGCTGTCGAGATAGCGGCGTTCGTGGGTGGCGTCGTAGACGGCCAGCAGCATCAGCGCGGCCCATGCCACATTGCCGGTGGCGGTGCCGGCCTGGTAGGCGTCCTCGAACCAGCGCTGGCTCGGCGTGTCCCACCAGCCGGGCAGGGGTGCGGGGCCAGCCGGCAACGCGCCGGCGCGATAGGCATTACGCAGGCGGCCATCGTGGTAGTGACGGTCGCGCGCGCTGGCCGCCACCATGGCATCGGCAATGCGGCGCGCATCGCCGACGCGGTGGCAGGCCACCAGCGCCACGCCGGCGAGCGCGTTGTCGTAGACGAATGCCGCCTGCTGCAGGGCGGGCGCGAGCGGGCCTTGCCCAGGCGCCGGTTCGTAGCTGCCGAGCATCGCCGGGCCCTGGCCCGGCACCGCCGCGACCCGCGCGGCAATGGCCTGGCATGCGCCCGCCAGCAACTGCTCCCGCGCTTGCGGTGGCGGCGCCTGCGCGCCGGCGGCGTGCGATGCCAGCATTGTGGCCAGCCCCGTCACGCTGGCCAGCAGCGGCGGCAGCAGCCAGCGGCGTAAGCTAAGTGAAGCCCTGATCATGGCGGTCTCGTGCCTTGCGTCGGGTTTGCGGCCATCAGATCAGCGTGCGCATGTGGCCCCACCACGGCTGGTCCAGGCTGACCTTGGCCCAGCGGCCCATCGCGCAGCGGTCCGCCGAGGTGGCCGCGCCCTGTTGCGGCGGCGCCGGCAGCGGCTTGTCCAGCTTGGCGATCAGGTAGATCTCGTTTTTCTCGATGGGCGGGAACGGCACGAAGTAACGCGCTTGCTCGCCATCCGGCGCGCGCGGCAGGATCTCGGCCACCTTGCCGGACATTGGCGCGCCAACGCCGTCCACGCGCACCGTGACCTTGGCGCCGGGCAACATATCGTTGCTCAGGCTGCGCGGGAATACCGCCACCACGCGGGGTTGCGCGCAGTTGGTACTGCGCAGCAACGTCGCGCCGGCCGCGACGCGCGTGCCCGGCGGCGCGAGCACGTCCTGGACCATGCCCGTATCGTAGGCCTTGATATCCAGGTTGGACATGCGCTGCAGACGCTGCTCTTCCTCCGCGATCAAGGTGTCGACCGACTTGCCGTACTGCTCGAGCTGGGTCAGCTCCGCCTGGAGCTGGGTGATCTCCGCCGTCAGCTCGTCATGCCGCTGCGCCAGCGTGGACACCGCGCCGTCGGTGCTGGAGAGATACACCTTGCCCTTGGCCGCCTGGCTGCTGCTGAGCGCGTTGTCGAGTTCGGCACGTATCGCCTCCTTGGAGTTCGACAGGATCGACAACTGGTAGCGCGAGGCATTGGTGTAGGCCTCGCTGACCGCGCCCGCCCATTGCATGGCCTGGTTGCGGTTCACCACGTCCTCCTGCTGGTCTACCTGTTCCCTGGCGACCGCCATGCGCGCTTCGATCCCACGGATCTTGGCGGCATGCTCGGCCTGCGCGGCAGCCTGGTACTTCTTCGTCTCCTGGTCGGTTGCGGCGAGGCGGCTCTGGTCGCCTTCGAGCTTGGCCTTGGCGGCGTCGTAGCGTTGCTGGGTGTCGAGCTTCTTGCCGGTCAGTTCGACCAGCAGCGCGCGGTCGATATTGGGATTCTGCACGCTCATCAGCGTGTCTCCGGGCGCGAAGGATGTCCCCACCGCAACGTGCTGGCCAGCGACAACGCCTTCGACCGGCGTGGTGACCAGGTTGACCGGACCATCGACCACGGCGCGTTCCGATGAGCGCGTGAACACGGGCGGGAACATCACGGTCAGGATCACCCAGACGATGAAGATGGCCACGGCGTAGCTGGTCAGGCGTGGCACCATATGCCAGAGCGGGCGTTTGCTCAGTTCGCGGCCGCCTCTCGCGGGTGCCAGTTCGTCCGTGCGTAGTGTTGGCAGATGCGTGGCCGGCGGGCGGCTGTGTTCCAGTTTTTCGCTCATGGCATCCTCTTTGGCAAGTTCGCGCGATGCGGGTTCGCAAAGACAAACGGCAAGCCGATAGCATCGGGCGTGTCCGCGAGACCGCTCGTTCCTGGTAAAACATGTCCCCCAATTTATTTATCCGCGATGCGTTGTGTTGCAGCCCAGCCGGGCCGCTTGCGCACCTTTGTGTGGGCCGGGGCGTACCGGTCCGTTGATTGCCCGCGCTCCGGCTGACCGCCGGCGTGGGGCGATTGCGCATGGCCCAATGGCCATAAACGACACTCGCGAATGCGCAGGACTCGTGTTCGCTGTGCGTTGGCAAGTGAATGAAGGCTAGCCAAGAAGACCGGCGGCTGCTGTAAAAAGATGTAAGAGCAGCATGTCACACCGTTGATTGCGCCGGCATCTGCCATCCCCTTTTCTGTGCGCGCGGAGGCGTGGCTTTCACATTTATCCGGCCAGATTTTCGAAGGATGAGGTTCTTCGTCCAGATCATCGGTGCATTATTTCGTGCAGCAGCACGATCGTTTTTCTTTGTAATGTGCGCGCGTGTCACGCGAGCTCGCAGTGAACGCCATGGAGCTGGACTGCCCTTGGCATCATTGTCGGCCTGCGCCGGCCCCCAGCTTGCTGACAAGCCAGGGGCATTGGCCGAACCGACAGGATTCGCCATGAGCGTTTGGAATGACGACGGCTGTCGCTCCCTCTCCCCTCACGGGGAGAGGGTTGGGGAGAGGGGCGGTTTGGCTAGGAGCCACCTGAAGCGAAGCCCGTGGTGTTTTCCAGCACGCGGGCGTGACGAGCGCCCGG
>NZ_BAAILO010000286.1:20604-42461 GCF_054589115.1 Cupriavidus sp. 8B
CAGCCCCTCTCCCGCGCGCGGGAGAGGGGAGCACGACCACACAGATCCGGCTTTGTCAGCAGTCTGGGGCCGGCCTTGCGCCGGCCCTTCTTCTTTGCACTCGCCCCCCCGGGGCTCCTTTTGAGGGCGAGAGCAGCAAGGCAAGCCAGCGTCGCGGTGCCTTACGCCGTGAGGGAGAAGAAATCGGGATTGCGAATTCCTGCGGAGGTCTCACGTCAATTTCCGCTAGGCGCCAAGCGATGCAACATAGGTAGCATCGCACGCGCGGGACCATGATTGCGGGGTCAAAGTGGCGACGTGCGGGGCCCGCGACGCGAGCCCCGCGGCTGTCCTCAGCCTTGTGGCATCAAGTTCCGCTCAGGGCTTGTCGGCCTGCGCGTACACGCGTTCACCCGCCACCCATGTCTGGGTCACGCGGGTCTTCCAGATCTCGGCCGGCGCCACCTTGAACAGGTCCTGGTCGACCAGGATGAAGTCGGCCCACTTGCCCGGCTCCAGCGAGCCCAGCGTCTTTTCCTGGTGCTCCGCATAGGCGGCGTCCAGCGTGAAGGCGCGGAAGGCCTGGGTCAGGGTCATGGCTTCCTCAGAATGCCAGCCCTTGATCGGGCGGCCTTCGTGGTCGGTACGCGTGACCGCCGCGTGCAGGCCGTAGAAGGGATTGGCAGACTCCACCGGGAAGTCCGAGCCGCCGGCGATCACGGTGCCTTGCTTGAGCATGGTCTGCCAGGCGTAGGCGCCCTTGATGCGTTCCTTGCCGATGCGGTCCTCAGCCATGTTCATGTCGCTGGTGGCATGGGTGGGCTGCATCGAGGCGATCAGGTCGAGCTGCTTGAAGCGCGGGATGTCCGGCAGCGCTACCACCTGCGCGTGCTCGATGCGGTTGCGCAGTTCGCGGCCGCCGACTTCCTTGTAGGCAACTTCGATGGCGTCCAGCACCTGGTGGTTGGTGGCGTCGCCGATGGCGTGCACGTTGACCTGGTAGCCGGCCTTGATCGCCGTCTTGACGCTGGCTTGCATGGCCGCGTCGCTCATGAACAGCAGGCCGCTGTGCACGTGGTCATCCGAGTAGGGCGCCATCAGCGCCGCGCCGCGGCTGCCGAGTGCGCCGTCGCCGTACAGCTTGACCGCGCGCAGGTAGTAGCGGTCGTTGCCGTAGCCGGAGAGCGGGCCCTTGGCGGAGAGCGCCTTGAAGTCGTCGCCGGTGTCGCGGATCATGCCGTAGATGCGCGTGGTCAGCTTGCCCTGGTCGGCGAACTCGCGGTAGATGCGGTCCTCCTGCGCGGTCACGCCGGCGTCGCCCGCGGCGGTCAGGCCGAGCGCGTTCATGTGCGCCAGCGCGGCGGCCAGCGCGGCGCGGCGGTCGTCGTCCGAGTACGGCGGGATCACGTTGTTGACCAGCGCCATGGCCTTGTCGACCAGCACGCCGGTGGGGTTGCCGTTGGCGTCGCGCTCGATGCGCCCGCCCGACGGGTCCTTGGTGTCGCGCGTGATGCCGGCGGCCTGCATGGCCTTGGTGTTGAGCCAGGCGGCGTGGCCGTCCACGCGCACCAGGCGCACAGGGCGGTCCGACACGGCGGCGTCCAGTTCAGCCGCGGTGGGGAAGCGGCCCAGCTTCCAGTTGACCTGGTTCCAGCCGTAGCCCAGCAGCCACTTGCGCTGCGGGTTCTTGTCACCGTAGGCGCGGATCATGCCCTGCGCTTCCTGCAGGTCCTTGGTACCCGATAGCGAAATCTCTGTGGTCTTGAAGCCCAGGCGGAACACGTGGCCGTGTGCGTCGATCAGGCCCGGCAGCAGGGTCTTGCCCTGGCCGTCAATACGCTTGGCATCCGGGTATTGCGCGCGCAGCGCGGCGGCGTCGCCGGTGGCCAGCACCTTGCCCTGGTCGAACACCAGGCCGGTGAAGCTGGCGACATGGTCGTTCTTCAGGGTGTAGCCCTGCACGGATTCGATCAGGGTAGGCCCGGCGTGGGCCGACATCGTGAAGCCAACGGCGGCTGCCAGCAGGCTCTTGCGGATCGCGTGTTTCAAATCAACTCTCCTTGTTGTTGTAGTACAGCGCTTTGGTTTTCTTATGTGCTCTCAGGATTTACTGCTTGCTGCTTGCTACGGGCTGCTCATTATTCGCCGGTCGCCGTGGCGGGCAGGCGAGCGCCAACCGTCTCGCTCCGGGCGGGCGGCAGCGGCGGGAATTTCATGTCGGCATAGCGCACGAAGCGCGTCTTGCGCACGATGCGGTAGCCCAGCCAGATGGCGAGGAAGATCGGGATGCCGATATAGGTGGCGGTCACCGCCACCCAGTCGATCTTGCCGTCCATGAAGGCCTGGTAGTTCTGCCCCAGCGTGACGATCAGGCACAACGCAAAGGCGAAGATCGGGCCGTATGGGAAGAAGGGCGAGCGATACGGCAGGCGGGAGAGGTCCAACCCCTGCGCCACAAAGCCGCGGCGGAAGCGGTAGTGGCTGATGGCAATGCCGAGCCAGGCGATGAAGCCCGTCATGCCCGACAGGTTCAGCAGCCACAGGTAGACCGACTTGCTCTCGAACATGGAGGTCAGGAAGCACAGCGCGCCCACCGCGGTGGTGGCCAGCAGCGCCGCCAGCGGCACGCCGTTGCGAGTCAGGCGCGCGAAGAGGCGCGGTGCGCGGCCTTCGGTCGCCAGGTTGTAGAGCATGCGGGTGGAGGCGTACATGCCGGAGTTGCCGGCCGACAGCACGGCGGTCAGGATCACGGCGTTCATCACCCCGGCGGCAAATGCCAGTCCCGCATGGCGGAACACCAGCGTGAACGGGCTCACGCCCACCGTCTCCACATCGCTCTTGAGCAGGCTGGGGTCGGTGTAGGGAATCAGGATGCCGATGATCAGGATCGCCAGCACATAGAACAGCAGGATGCGCCAGAACACCTGGCGCACGGCGCGCGGGATGTTCCTGGCGGGATCGGCCGATTCACCGGCGGCCACGCCGATCAGCTCGGTGCCCTGGAAGGAAAAGCCGGCGATCATGGCCACGCCGATCATCGCCGGCAGCCCGCCGACGAAGGGCGCGTCGCCCGCCGTCAGGTTCACCAGCCCCGCCGGCACGCCTGCCGTATCGCCGTGCAGGATGCCGAAGATCATCAGCACGCCGATGACGATAAAGGCGATCACTGTCACTACCTTGACCAGCGCGAACCAGTACTCGGCCTCGCCAAAGCCGCGCACGGAGATGGCATTGAGCAGGAACATCAGCGCGAGGAACAGCACGCTCCACAGCAGCCCGGGCGTATCCGGGAACCAGTACTGCATCACCAGCTGCGCCGCCGCCAGCTCCACGGCGATAGTCACCGCCCAGTTGTACCAGTAGTTCCAGCCCAGCGCGAAGCCAAAGCCTTCCTCGACGTAAAGCGCGCCGTAGGTGGCGAACGATCCCGACACCGGCATGTACGCCGCCAGCTCGCCCAGGCTGGTCATCAGGAAGTACACCATGGCGCCGATCAGGATGTAGGCCGCCAGCGCGCCGCCCGGGCCGGCCTGCGCGATGGTGGCGCCGGAGGCCACGAACAGCCCGGTGCCGATCGAGCCGCCGATGGCGATCATGGTGAGATGGCGCGCGCGCAAGGTGCGGCGCAAGGCGGGTGGCGGAGGGTGGGAGGCGGGTTGCTGGCTGGTCATGGATAAGAGGAATTGGAGCGCTGAAGCCGTATGTGCCGGCGTGGCCCGCATTGACTGACGCTGCCGGCGCTGCCGGCGCTGCCGGCATCCGACCGGGGCCAGCCGGCATGACGCTGGATAAGCGGAATAAGCAGGATACGCAGGATACGCAGGATACGCAGGATACGCAGGATAAGCGGGATACAAGGCAAGACATTTACCGGCTGGTACATTGGGCGGCATCATAAGAGAAAACGCCGCCCGGGGAAAGGCGCGGGGCCGGGCCGCGGCAGGTTTTGCGCTGGTTGCAGTGCGGCATGGCTAGAATCTGGGGTTTGCATCCTCGCGGTATCCGGACCAATCCTCATGAACCTGCCCTTCAACGACAGCTATCTTCTACACATCGCGCTCAGCGTCGGCATCGTGCTGGCCGGCATGCTGGCCGTGAAGTTCATCAACCGCTTTTTCCAGGCCCGCCAGCAGGCGGACAAGGACAACCGCGGCAGCTATCGCACCTGGACCGTGGCCTCGCGCAATGCCGTGGCCGCGGTGGTGTTCCTGTTGCTGTTGGGCATCTGGGTGTCCGAGCTCAAGAGCGTGGCGATCTCGCTGACCGCCTTCGCGGTGGCTCTCGTGATCGGCGGCAAGGAACTGGTGATGTGTTTCCTTGGCGCCTTCCTGCGCATGATGGCGCGCCCCTTCCAGCTCGGCGATGTCGTGGAGATCGGCCCGCATTCCGGCGAGGTGGTGGACATGGACGCGCTCACCACCACGCTGGTGGAGATTGCCGGCGCGCGCCAGTTCACCGGCTCCACGGTGCAGATTCCCAACAGCATGTTGCTGACGGTCGCCGTGCGCAACCACTCCCAGGCGGGCAAGTACACCCTGGACACGCTGCGCATCCCGTTGCCCGAGAGGAGCGACCCGGACCGTGTCGAGGCAGACCTGATCGCGATCACGGAGGAGGTGTGCGCTGGTTTCCTGGCTGAGGCCCGGCAAAGCCTGCAGGAATACGGCGGCTCGCGCTTTCTCGATCTCTCGCAGTTCGAGCCGCGCGTGATGTTCGAGGCCATGGCGGCGGACCGGCTCGATGTGCTGGTGCGGTTCCCGGTGCCGGTGGCCTCGCGGCTGTCGATCGCGCAGCAGATCCTGCGCAGGTATCACCAGCAGCGCAACGCGGAACTGGCGGCAGCGGAGCCCGCGCCCGCGCAGCAGGACAAGGCGGCGTCGCATTCCTGATTCTTGAGCGTCTGGCCGGGCGGCAGGCCGGGGGCGGGAACCGTTTTATGGCTTCACTGAACGGCGTTTCGGTTGTATGGTAGCCGTGCCGCCGCCGTTGCCGGGGACGGGAGTCGTAGCGAATTGTGTCGAACGATATCGAACAACGAGGAGACCCATGAAAGCCGCTGTCCTGCATCAACCGAAGACCCCGCTTGTCATCGAAGACGTCGCCATCGGCAAGCCGGGCCCGCACGAGGTGCTGCTGCGCACGGCGGCGGTGGGCGTTTGCCACTCGGACCTGCATTTCCTAGATGGCGCCTATCCCTTCCCGATGCCGGTGGTGCTTGGGCATGAGGCGGCCGGCGTGGTCGAGCAGGTGGGTTCCGAAGTGCGCACGGTCAAGCCCGGCGATCATGTGATCACCTGCCTGTCGGCCTATTGCGGCCATTGCGAGCACTGCCTGACAGGCCACCTGTCGCTGTGCGTGGAGCCCGACACCAAGCGCCGCGAGGGCGAGGAGCCGCGCCTGCTGGCCAATGGCGCGCCCATGAACCAGTTCCTGAACCTCTCCGCCTTTGCCGAGCAGATGCTGATCCACGAGCACGCGCTGGTGGCCATCCGCCGCGACATGCCGCTGGACCGTGCCGCGCTGATCGGCTGCGCGGTGACCACCGGCATGGGCGCGGTCATCCACACTGCCCGCGTGAGCCCGGGCGAGACCGTGGCGGTGATCGGCTGCGGCGGCATCGGCCTGGCCACCATCAATAGCGCGGCCATTGCCGGCGCGGGCCGCATCATCGCCATCGACCGGGTGCCCGGCAAGCTGGAGCTTGCCAAGCAATTCGGCGCAACCGATGTGATCAATGCGGCTGACGTGGATGCGGTGGAAGCCGTGCGCGAGCTTACCCGTGGCGGCGTGCACCACGCGTTCGAAGCCATCGGCCTGAAGCAGACCGCCGAGCAGGCCTTCTCCATGCTGCGCCGCGGCGGCACCGCCACGGTGATCGGCATGATCGCGCCGGGCGTGAAGATCGAGATCAAGGGCACGGACTTCCTGGCCGAGAAGCGCATCCAGGGCTCGATGATGGGTTCCAACCGCTTCCCGGTGGACATGCCGCGGCTGGTGGATTTCTACTTGTCGGGCAAGCTCAAGCTGGACGAGCTGATCTCGCGCCGCATGCCGCTGGAGAACATCAACGAGGCCTTTGACGAACTGCGCCGCGGGGAACTGGCGCGCTCGGTGATCATGTTCGAGCATTGAAGCCCGGCGGCGGCCTAGGCCGCCGTCTCACCCGCCGCGGCTTCGGCCGCCCGCCGCACGGCCGCCGGGTAGCGCACCGTGAAGATGACGGCGCCGGCGAACGCAGCCACCGTCGCCGCCACATCGACCCACAACGGGATCGCGCTGACGTATTCCGCCGCCGCGTCGGCGGCCACCATCACGGCCAGGGCGGCGGCCCACGCCAGTGTGATATGCCGGTTCACCGCCAGGAAGCGCGGCGAATCCCAGTATTCCTTGGGTACCTGCTCGCGGGCATATTGCAGCGTGAACGGGCGTCCGATCGCCAGCGAGACCAGCACGATCGCCAGCAGGCCGGCGTCCACCGCGAGCCGCACCGTGGCCACGGTCCATTGAGGCGCGGCGATGACGGTATAGAGCAGCAGCAGCGCGAACAGGGCCAGGCTGCCAAGCTCCAGCACCTTGAGCGATTCGCCGCGCCGCCACATGCGCAGGCACAGGAACAGCGATACGACGAAGGCCGCGGCCAGGCCGGCGAGCGGCGAGATGCGCCGCATCGCGATAAAAAAAGCGACGAACGGGGCAAATCCAATCAGCATTCCCATGCTGCTCTCCTTGAGTCGGTGTTGCGGCCCGGATCATGCCCGGCCGCCAGGCAGTGGACGTCGATGGATGTCAGGGCATGTCTCGATGCGTGTCTTGGTGCGTCTCTTGTTGCTTGTGGTGTCGTGTCGCGGGCTCAGTCCGCGCCGTGCCAGTTGCCGTGGAAGCCAAACGGCACGCGGTGCGAAAGCTGTACCGTGGCAACCGGTCCGTCGGCCACGCCGCCGGCGTCGAACACCACCAGGTCGCTGCGGACCTCGGCGCCTCGGTAGACGGTGGCCAGCAGCCAGCCATCGCCTTCGGCGCTGTCGGCCGCGCGCGGCACGAACACCGGTTCGGAAAAGGCATCGCCCGCGGGCAGCTGGTAGGTGGCGCGCTTGCCGCTGCGCATGTCCAGATGGGCCAGGCTGTCGTAGCCGCCGCGCTCGCTGCCCTCATGCCGGCGGAAGACGTAATAGCCATGGTGATAAGGCAGCGTGGAGAAGCGCTCATCGAAGCGCGGGAACTCGCCCGCCGTGTCGTCCAGGTACTCGCGCGTGAAGGTATCCGACTTGCCGGCCATGTCGAAGGTCCAGCGGCACAGCCGCGCGCCGACGCCGGTGCCGCTGCCGTTGGGATTGAAGATGGGGGAGGATTCATACTGCATCACGTCGGCGATGACCTTGTTGCCGGCGTCCCAGGCATTCATCACATGGAACACGTAGCAGGCCTCGCCGCGGAACCAGCGCATCTGCGCGGTGCCACCGTTGCGCGGCATGATGCCGATGTGCGAGCCCTTTTGCGGCTCCCACGCGTAAGCCGGCTCGCCGCGCATGGCGCGCTCCATGCTGCCGGTGAGCGGCAGGATGGGAAACAGCACATGCTTCTGCGTGACCATGAAATCGTGGACCATGCTGGGGAACGGCGCTTCGAAGTGTTCGAGGCGCTGCAGCTGCCCGTTGCGATCCACCACGCCGTAGCGCATGCCGGGGGTGAAGGGGCCGTCGGCCGAGTACGCGAAGAACACCATCTCGCCGGTCACCGGGTCCACCTTGGGGTGCGCGGTCATGGCACCGGTGAGCTTGCCGCCGTAGTCGACGTCGCCGCGCGTGGCGAGGGTCTCGGCGTCCAGCTCCACGGGCAGGTCGGCCTCTTCCAGCGCCAACAGGCGCCCGGCGTGACAGAGGATATTGGTGTTGGCCACGCCGTCGTTCTGCCCGAGCACCGACGGATCGGTGGTGGCCGGGTTGCCCCAGCTGCCGAACAGCGCCTGCCCCGCGGCCTGCTCGCGCTGGAATTTGTTGGTGCGCACCCAGCGGTTGCGGTAGCGCACGCGGCCGTCCTCGATATGGAAGGCGTGCACCATGCCGTCGCCGATAAACCAGTGGTACTGCGCATCGCGCGGGGCGTACTGCGGGTTTGGCCCGTTGCGGTAGAGCGTGCCGTGCAGCGCGCGCGGCAGCTCGCCCAGCACCGGCAGGTCGGGTGCGTCGCACTCCATCAGGATGGGGGCGAAGTTGCCGCTGAGATAGGGGGTGGACGGGAACGGCTGGCTCATTGGGTGCTCCTTTTGCTTTGCTGCCGGGTTGGCTTCGGCGTAGCCGGGGGGATGGGTTCACTACTGGCTTCGTGACCCGCTTCGTGACCGGCTTCGGGTATGGGCACGCGCATGCCCGAAGCCAGCAGCCGCAACATCTCGGCGTGAATGACGCGGAAATCGGAGTCGCCGGGCAGCTTGCCGGCCAGGCGCAGCATCACCAGCCCGTGGATCGAGGCCCAGATCACATAGCTCAACACCTGCGGGTCGCCATGGATCAGGCCGCGCTCCACCATGGTCTCCAGGTGCGCGCTCATGGTGCGGCGCGCACGCGAACCGGCGCGTTCCAGGTCCGGGTAGCGGTCGTCGCCCGGCTGGGTCATGTCGAACATCAGCCGGTAGGCGTTGGGCTCGGCAAAGGCAAAGGCGAGGTACGCCTCGCCCACGGCGCGCGCGCGCTCGCGCGGCTCGGCAACGCTGGCACCGGCGGCCTCAAGGGTGGCGGCGAAACGGTCGAACGCCGCCGTGCGCACCGCCGCCAGGATGTCGTCCTTGTCCTTGAAATAACGGTAGGGCGTCATCGGGCTGCAGCCCAGTTCCTCGGCGAGCTGGCGCATGCTCACGCTGGCCACGCCGCCTTCGGCGAAGCGCCGCTCCGCTACCGTGCACAGGCGGGCCTTGAACGCGTCGATCTCTTCCTGGGTGAGGTTTCTTGCCATGTCTGGTGGATTGAGGCGATGAGTACGTGTGCTGATTGATACATTCGCCATCCGCTTCAACGATGCTTCGGCGACGATAATTTACAGTGTATATTTACGATGTAAATAATCAAGGAGAGATTTGGAGGCATATCTGCCCGTTAGTCGCCAGCGCGTCATTGTTCGCCGTATGGGACAATCCCCTGCATTGACGCGCACTGCTCACGCTGCGCGCCATGGGCAACGGGGATGGCGCATGAAGACGATCGAATGGAAGGACTGGGAGATTTTCTGCCGGGTGGTGGAGGGCGCCAGTTTTACCAAGGGGGCGGAGTTGGCCGACGTACCGAAGTCATCCGCCAGCGCGGCGGTGTCGCGGCTGGAAGTGCAGTTGGGCGTGCGCCTGTTCGAGCGCACCACGCGCCGCGTGCGGGTGACCGAGCGGGGCCAGCAACTCTATGACCGGGTCGCCCCCCTCTTTAACGAACTGCGCGAGATCAGTGCCGAGGCGGTGTCGGTCAGCGAGCAGGTCAGTGGCACCCTGCGCATCTCCACGCCCTACGAGGTGGGCTCCCTGCATATCTCGCCCAGCCTTACGCTGCTGCTGCGGCTGCATCCCGAGTTGCGCGTGGAGGTGGACGTGAGCTGGGAGCAGCCTGACCTGGTCGAGCAGGGCTACGACCTGGCTTTCGTGATGACGACTACCGGGTTGCACGACAGCTCCTTTGCCAGCAAGCGCGTGGTGCGGATCGAGCGCGCCTTCTTTGCCGCGCCATCGTTGATCCGCGCGCGGGGCTTGCCGCGCACGCCGCAGGAGCTTGCCGGCTGGCCCATGCTGGGCGATGCCGAGGACCGGCGCTGGGAATTCCTGCGCGATGGTGTGGAGGTGGCCAGCATGGCAGTGGAGCCGCGCATGCGCACGCAGAGCGCGGAGATCCGCCTGAAGGCCGCGACGGATGGCCTGGGCGTGGCGCGGCTGTCGCCGCGCTATGCGCAGGATGAGCTGGAGCAGGGCCGGCTGGTGCGGGTGCTGCCGGCGTATACGTCGTCGCCGCTGAAGGTGTTTGTGCTGATGCCCGCGCGCAAGTTGATGCCGGCCAGCGTCAGGGCATTCCTGGAAGTGCTGGAGCGGACCTTGGGCAGCACGGACCGGCCGGGCGCGGTTGGGGTCGGGCTGACCGGCTGATCGGCCCCTGCTGGCTCAATACGGCTGGTCGCCGGTCCTGATCTCCAGGCCCAGCGTTTCGGCCACGGTGGTCATTTCTTCGTCATCCTCGCCGCGGGCGATCCAGCCCGCATAGGCATCGCCATCGGTGTTCCAGTTCCAGAGCGTGATGCCGGCCAGTCGCAACTGTTCATGAGCCAGTTCCATCAGTTCCGGCACGCTGGCCTTCTCCAGGAACGCCTCGTCCTCCGGATCCTCCACGCCCCAGTCCAGCTCGATATCGACCCTGGCGCACAGCTCGTCCATGCAGCTGATGAAGGACGTGGCGTCCTTCCAGTCCACATAGAAGCCCGCTTCCCAGTCGATCACGTCCTTCAGGATCCAGAGCAGCTCCTGGCCTTCGACCGCATCCGCGTCGTCCGAGTTGGCGAGGGCTTCGTCGAACAGCATCTGGTGCTTCTCCACCATGGCTGCGTCGTCGAAGTTGATCAGCTCGATCAGGCGCCAGAGCGCCTCGCGCACCTCGTCATTCAGTTCGTCGCTCATCGCATCAGCCCTCCATCGGTGCGGCGCCGGCTCGGCGCATTGAAAACGGTAAAAGGTATCCAGGCCCGCGCGAACGCTCAGCCGGCAATGCGCAGGATCTCGCGTTGCCCGCGCGGCGTCACGCGCAGCGCGCGCGATGTGGCCGTGGGCTCGATCCAGCTGTGGGCCATCATGCTCTCAAGCAGCGCCGCGCCAAGCGCGCCGCCAAGGTGCGGCTTGCGCTCGCTCCAGTCGGGGCAGGTGCAGGCAAACTGGCGCCGCTTGCGGCGCGCGAGATCCAGGTCCACGCCAAGCTGCACCATGCCCGCACTGCCGCTGTCGGTGAGGTCCACCGCCGTGCCGTCCACCACGATCCAGCTGGCATGCGACATGCGCTCGAACAGGGAAACCGCTAGCTCGCCCGCCAGGTGGTCATAGCAGGTGCGCGCCTGGCGCAAGGCCGCCGGCGCGGTGCGCGATGCGGGCACCGCGCGCACGCGCGGCGGCTGGCTGGCCAGCGACGCGCTGGCGAGCGCCTCGATGGCTACGCCGATTTCCGGCGTGGCGAGCCGGTAGTAGCGATTGCGGCCGCGCGTCTGCACGGCGAGCAGGCCGCCTTCACTGAGGCGCGCAAGGTGGCCGCTGGTGGACGATGCCGACAAGCCGGCTATGGCCGCAAGTTCGCCCGCCGGGCGGGCGCTGCCGTCCATCAGCGCCCACAACATGGCGGCCCGTCCCGGGTCGGCAAGCAGGCCGGCCATCTGGCTGATGCTGGGAGCGTATTCCATAGTTCATTCCGCGATGAAACAACGATCGCAGTATAGACGCATACTGCCCGTTATCAACCTCGTTGCCAACCGCCATGCCGATGCCCCCCGATCCGCTAGCCGCCGTGACCCATCCCGATCCGGCGCCGTACTACCGCACCCTCGCCGCACAGCGGCCCTTCTATCGCGATGAAGCGCTCGGGCTTTGGATCGCCGCCGGCGCCGCCGAGGTGGAGGCCGTGCTGGCCCATCCCGCCTGCCGCGTGCGGCCGCCCGCGCAAGCCGTGCCGCCAGCGCTGGCAGGCAGTCCGGCCGGCGCGTTGTTCGGCGGCTTGATCCGCATGAACGATGGGGATAGGCATGCGCCGCTCAAGGGCGTGCTGCGCAAGCGCATGGCGTGCCTGGAGCTTGCCGGCATGGGCTCGCGCGTCTCAGCGCTGGCGCGGGAGATGCCGTTCGATGCCACCCAGCCCGGTGCCTGCGTCAACCGCTGGATGTTCACCTTGCCGGTGTTGGCGGTAGCCGATGCACTCGGCTTGCCGGTGACCGGCAAGCCTGGCGTAGCGGGGCAGGTGGCGGCCTTCGCGCGGGCCATGTCGCCGCTGGCCACAGCGCCGGAGATTGCCGAAGGGAGCGAGGCCGCCGCCTGGCTCCAGGCGTGGATGCGCGCGCGCCTGTCATCCGAGTCGGCGCTGGACACGCTGGTGCAGGAAGCGTTTGCGGCTGGGGTGGCACAGGAGATCATTGTCACCAATGCCATCGGCCTGCTGATCCAGGCGTGCGAGGCCACCGCCGGCCTGGTCGGCAACATGCTGCTGTGCCTCGGCCGGGATACGTCCCATGAGCGGGAGCTGCCCGCGTTGGACAGCGTGGCCGCGCGCGTGCTGCGGGAGGATCCGCCGGTGCAGAACACCCGCCGCTTCCTGGCTGCCGATGCGCGCTTGTGCGGGGCGGACCTGAAGGCGGGCGATGCGGTGCTGGTCGTGCTGGCGGCCGCCTCGCTTGAAGAGAGCGAGGCGGCGACGCCTGCGCCCTGGACCTTCGGGCGTGGCCGTCACGCGTGCCCAGGCGATGCGCTGGCGTGCGCGGTGGCGCAGGCCGTGGTGGCCGCGCTGCTGGCGCGTGGTGCGGATGCGGCGTCGCTGGCGCGCGCATTCCGCTATCGGCCCTCGGTCAACGCACGCATTCCGCATTTTCTGTGAAGCAACGCTAAAAGCGACAATCAAAGGACCCCCACCATGATCGCAGTCATCTTCGAAGTCGAGCCCGCCGAGGGCCGCAAGGACACGTACATGCAGATCGCCGCGCAACTGCGGCCTACGCTGGAGGCGATCGACGGCTTTATCTCGGTGGAGCGCTTCCAGAGCCTGACCAACCCGGGCAAGCTGCTGTCGCTGTCGTTCTTCCGCGACGAGGCCGCGGTCATGGCGTGGCGCAATACCGAGGAGCATCGGCTGGCGCAGTCGGCCGGGCGTGGCGGCGTGTTCGCGGGCTATCGGCTGCGCGTGGCGCAGGTGCTGCGCGACTACGGCCTGAACGAACGCGACCAGGCGCCGGCGGACAGCCGCGCCGTGCATGCCCCCATTGCGGCGCCCACGTCGCCGGCGGAGTGAAGGGGACATGGAATCGATTTTCCTGAATGGGCAGACCACGCTGATCGGCTTCACCTTCTTGCTTGCCGGCCTGGTCAAGGGTGTGGTGGGGCTTGGGCTGCCTACCGTGGCGGTAGGGCTGCTGGGGCTGGCGATGCCGCCGGCGCAGGCCGCGGCGCTGCTGGTCGCGCCATCGATGGTAACCAACGTCGTACAGCTCTACACCGGGCCGCGGCTTGGCGAACTGGTGCAGCGGATGTGGCCCCTGCTGGCTGCGATCTGCGTGGGCACGTGGCTGGCTGCCGCGCTGCTGCCGCCCAGCCTGATGGTGCATGCCACCGCATGGCTGGGCGTGGCGCTGGTGCTGTACGCGGCGCTGGGGCTGGTTGCCTTCCACCCCAAGGTGCCGACCGCCGCCGAGGGCTGGCTGGCGCCGCTGATCGGCGTGGTCACCGGCGCGATCACGGCGGTCACGGGCGTGTTCGTGATTCCGGCGGTGCCGTATATCCAGGGGCTGGATCTGGACCGGGAGACGCTGGTGCAGGCGCTCGGCTTGTCGTTTACAGTGTCCACCATCGCGCTTGCGGTGAGCCTGGCGATGAACGGCGCGCTGCTGCACACGCCGGTGCTGGGGGCATCGTTGCTGGCGCTGGTGCCGGCGCTCACCGGCATGTTCATCGGCCAGTGGCTGCGCCATCGCATCAGCGCGGCGCGCTTTCGCAAGCTGTTCTTTTGCGGGCTGCTGCTGCTCGGGGCCGAGCTGGCGCTGCGTGGGTTTTTCTGACCGGGCGGGAGGCGAAGGCGCACGCCTTCGGGGGTGTGCGCGCTACCTGCCGGTGCCGCTACCGGGTGCGCGCCGCGTCGTGCTGTAGGAATGCACCGACGTGGCGCGGTTCGCACGGAATAGGGCTGACAGAGCATCCTTGCGCGCGGCATACTGGCTGCTGCGCTGCAGCGAAACACTGTGCATCCACGCGAGATGTGCCTTGGAGGCAGCGCTTTCCCGCAACCCCGCGCTGGAGATGCCGCCAATGGCATATCGCCGATGACACGACGCAAAAGCAGCGGCACCAAGCTCTGGAATACGTTGAGCAAGATCGCCACCCGCAATGTCCGGCGCGCGCAGCGCACGGTCACGAAGTCCGCGATCCGCTCGGCGGTCAAGCAGGGCGAGGCGATAAGCAAGGCCGCGCAGCGTGTGCTGACCGGCGTGGCCTCGCCGGTGCCAACGCCGATCAGCCGCGGTGGCGGACGCTGGGAGGAAGGCAGCTGGGGGCTGGGGCCGCTGGTGCAGCGCCGTTACCGGGTGTTTATCCCGCCGGGGGTGAGCGCCTCGCGCCCAGCGCCCTTGCTGGTGTTGCTGCATGGCTGTGGCCAGGACACGGCCAGCTTTGCGGCTTGCACCCGCGCGGCTACGCTGGCGCGCAGCGCGGGCTGCGTGGTGCTGATGCCGGAGCAATCGTCGCAGGCCAACGCACAGCGATGCTGGAACTGGTTCCGCTCGGCTGCGCGCGTGGTAGCCGAGGCAAGCTTGTTGATGTCGATCGTCGAGCATGTCTGCCAGCAGCATCCGGTTCGCCGTGAACGCGTCTTTGCGCTTGGCTTGTCGGCGGGCGGGGCCATGGCGGTGATACTGGGGCTGCGTTACCCGGATCGCTTTGTCGCTGTCGGCTCGCATTCCGGGGCGGTGCCGCTCAGCGCGTCCAACGCCGCGCAGGCGGCGCGGGTCATGCACGGCAAGGGCCATCCCGACGTGGACGCGGCGCGGTTTCAACTGGCGGGGCGCCGCCCGCCGCCCTTGCTGCTGCTGCACGGCGATGCCGATCGCGTGGTGCACTTCGACAACGCGCTGGCCTGCGCCGCGCTCTGGCAGCAACTGCTGGCGCAGCCACCGCTGCTGGCAAAGCCGCGCCGGGTCCAGCGCGGCCAGCGCCGTCCCTACAGCATCTTTCCCTGGTCGAGCGAGGGCGAGCCCTACATCCGGCTGGTGCGCATCGAAGGGCTCGGGCACGCGTGGAGCGGTGGCCCGTCCAGCCAGGCCTTTGCCGATCCGTCCGGTCCCGATGCGTTACGTATCGCGTGGCAGTTTTTTATGCAGTGCCTGGAGGCGCGCGAGCGCGCCGCGCCAAGGCGGGTGCGCAAGGTGGCTGCCTGACGCCTATGCCGCGCTAGGGTGCCTGCGGCGTTTCCATCACCACGTCGCTCTCGGGATACGCCACGCACGGCAGGATATAGCCCTCGTCGCGCTCGTCGTAGCTCACGCCCGGCCACGCGATGCGGTAGCCGATCCGCCCGGAGGACAGCCGGCACAGGCAGGTGCGGCAGGTGCCGTTGCGGCAGGAGCTGGGGAATTTCAAGCCGGCCTGCAACGCGGCTTCGAGCAGCGTCTGCGTGGGCAGGGCGGGAAAGGTGCTGCCCTGCGGCTCCAGGCGCGCGACAAAGGCCACCGGGGCCGCGCTGGTGCCGTTGCTCATGACTGCCCCTCGTCCTTGCCCTCGTCCTTGGCCTCGTCCGCTTCAGGAAAGCGCGCACGGCCATGGGTGGCGTCGCGCAGCGCCGCCCGTGCCGGTGCCAGCAGGCTGGCCGGCAGCCGGATGGTCAGCCGGGCAGCCGCGCCGTGTTCGGCATGTGCCAGCACGTGGCTCTCCTGCTCGATCCAGCGGCGCACGCGCGCCTCGTCCGCGTAATCCACCTCGGTAGCCAGCTCGGCATAGGCGATGCGCTCGATGCGCTGCGCATCCTTGAGGGCCACGGCAATCGCGTCCGTATAGGCCCGCACCAGCCCGCCCGCGCCTAGCTTGACGCCGCCGTAATAGCGCACCACGGCCGCCAGCACGCCTTCCAGCTCATGGTGGCGCAGCACTTCCAGCATGGGCCGGCCGGCGGTGCCGGATGGCTCGCCATCGTCGGACATGCCCGACTGGCCCCCCGCGAGCAGCGCCCAGCAGACATGGGTGGCGGTGGCGTGGTCGGCACGCAGGCGCGCCACTTCGGCCATGGCCGCGGCGCGGTCGGGCACGGGCAATGCATAGCCGATGAAGCGGCTCTTGCGGATTTCCAGGTCTGACTGGACGGGAGAAGCGAGGGTGTAGGTCGGCACGGGTTGGGCCGCGTCACGGCGCGCCATGAGCGGCGCCGGCGGGCGGAAAGCTAAAGGAATCGGGGCCCCGGGTTGGGGCCTGCGCCAGTGTACCGCAGCCGCCCCAGCCGCCCCAGCCGCCCCAGCCGCCCGGATTGTGCGAGAGGCCTCCTGGATGTCTGCAAGTTAAGTCAGTTTCAACAGGCTGTAACAAATCATTCATAGGATGCGTGTCGGCCTGAACGCTGCGCGGTTGTCCCCACGAGCGCGCGGCACGGCAGCGCACCCGCGCGCCGCCCAATCATTCACATAACGAAACGGGAAAGAAGAATGCTCGACAAACCGGACGCATCCCGCCGCAAGGCGCTTAAATTCCTGGCCGGCGCACCCATGCTGCCGCTGGGCCTTGGCGCTACCGCCTTCCTGGTCGGTTGCGGTGGCGATGGCGACGCAATAGCCGCTCCGGCGCCGACGCCCGTCACGCCTGCCGGCGCCACGTTTACGACCGCCGAGTTCACCGGCATGGCGGCGCCCACGCTGAACAACGCCGCTGCGATGGCTACCACCACGGTGGGCTCAAGCCTGAAGGTTTCGTTCAGCGACGGCAGCAGCCAGACCTACAAGCTGGCCTACCAGCCCTTCTTCGTCACCGGCGACATGGTCCCGGACGGCAAGGGGGGCAGCATCCTCGCCGGCGGCTATTTCGACATCAACAACCAGCCGATCATCGACAAATCGGTGGCCGGCAAGGAACGCCAGTTCTACTCCGACTCGCCCGACGGCACCTCGCTGCTCAAGATCGACGGCGCCAAGGTGGCCGGCGTGAAGGGCAACACGGTGTTCGCCGTGGTCCAGTTCGAGTACACCACGCGGGACCAGTCTGGCGCGGATGCCTATGGCCGCCTGCCGTCCCCGATCGGCGTGCTGACGCTGGACCAGGACCCGGCCACCGGCAAGCTGACCCTGGTCAAGTACCACAACGTCGACACTTCGGCGGTCAATGGCCTGTGGATTACCTGCGGCGCCAGCCTGTCGCCATGGAACACACACCTGTCCAGCGAGGAGTACGAGCCGGACGCCTTCACGGCCAGCACCAACGCGCAGTTCCTGGCGTTCAGCAAGAGCCTGCTCGGCACCTCCAGCGTCGTGGCCAACCCGTACTTCTACGGCCACATGCCCGAAGTCACGGTCAATCCCGACGGCACCGCCAGCATCAAGAAGCACTTCTGCATGGGCCGCATCTCGCACGAGCTGGTGCAGGTGATGCCGGACAACCGCACCGTGCTGATGGGCGACGACGCCACCAACAGCGGCCTGTTCATGTTCGTGGCCGACAAGGAGAAGGATCTGTCCGCCGGCACGCTGTACGTGGCCAAGGTGGGCGCGGGCTTTTCCATCGACCCGGCCGCCGCCGGCGCCGACCTGACGTGGGTCAACCTGGGACACGCCACCAGCGCTGAAGTCGAAGCCATGGCCAAGTCCAACCTGCCGACCGACATCATGGACGTGCGCACGATCGACCCCGCGGACGCCAGCTTTACCAAGATCTTCATCAGCGGCACCGCCAACTGGATCAAGGTCTACCCGGGCAAGGAGAAGGCCGCGGCGTTCCTGGAAACCCACCGCTACGCCTTCCTGAAGGGCGGCAGCATGGGCTTCACCAAGATGGAAGGCACCACCGTCAACATCAAGGACAAGGTGGCCTACTCCGCGCTGCAGAACATCCAGGACTCGATGGTCAACGGCAACACCGCCAAGGGCTGGAACGCACAGAGCGGCATTTCGGTGCCGGCGGCGCTCAAGGCTGGCGGCGTGATGCAGCACAACCTGACCGGCGGCCAGAAGGACCTGGACGGCGCGGCCATCAACAGCGAATGGGTGCCGGTGCACACCAAGGCGCTGATCGTGGGCAAGGACACCGCCGCGGACGCGCTCGGCAACCTGGCGGATCCGGACATGATCGCCAACCCGGACAACCTCAAGTTCTCGGAAAAGCTGCGCACCCTGTTCATCGGCGAGGACAGCAGCCAGCACGTCAACAACTTCCTGTGGGCCTACAACGTAGACACCAAGAAGCTGTCGCGCGTGCTCTCGACCCCGGCCGGCGCGGAATCCACCGGCCTGCACGCGGTTGACGAGATCAACGGCTGGACCTACATCATGAACAACTTCCAGCACGCCGGCGACTGGGGCAGCCTGCACGCCAAGGTCCAGGCGACGCTGGATCCGCTAGTGCGCGCCAACTACAAGGACCGCTTCGGCGCCGCGGTTGGCTACCTGACGGCCGAGACCACGAGCGTCAAGACCAGCAAGGCGTAAGCGCGGCAAGATAGCGCGGGATAGCTTTTTCCCATGCGCCGCAAAGCCCCCGGTGACGTTGTCATCGGGGGCTTTTCTTATTCCGAATCCGAATCCGGATCCCGATCCCGCCTGGTAGCTGGCTCGCGGGGACGGGGATACTCCAGTTGCAGGGCGACGAATTGCGCGGTGGCGCGACCGTAGCGGTCCTGGATTCCGGCCAGGGCGGCATCCAGCGCCGCCGCCGGCAAGCCGGCGTATGCCGGCAAGTCATGGCGGCCGGTCGTGCTGGTGGCAGTGGCGTCGGCCTCAAGCCAGAGTCCCCGGCGCGAGCGCAGTGTTGCCGCCGTGCCCAGCGCCAGTGCCTCGGAGCGGTAGGTGCGCGACCAGGCATCCGCCTGCAGCGCCAGTGCGATCTCGTCGAAGCCCGGTGCCACCGCGATGCCGATGGATTCGTGCCGCCACCAGGCGAGGCGATTCGAGAGCGCAATGCCGATGCTCGCTGCGCCCAGCTTGAAGGGCGCGGAGTCGTGGAGCGGGCTCCACTGCGCCACGCCGAGGCGTGCCGCGGTGGCCACCGCCACCTGCCTGCCGGAAATCGCCTCGACCAAGGCCAGCGACAGCGGCAGAGACGCCGTCACGCCGCTAGAGGTGACAACGTTGCCATCCGCCAGGTAACGCCTGTCGCGCACCCAGCGTGTGGCTGGAAATTTCGCGGCGACACTGCGCATGGCATACCAATGTGTCGTAGCCGAGCGGCCATCGAGCAACCCGGCATTGGCGACCACGCGTGCGCCTTCGCAGACCGCCACCACGAGCGCTCCCCGCTCCGCCTGCGCGCGCAGCCACGCCAGCGTGGCGGGCGTGTCGTCGCTATGCATCGCCGGCACGATCACGATATCCGCGCCCGCGGGAAAGGCCGCGTCGAAGCCCGCCACCGACAGGTCGGCCCGCACGCGCAGGGCCGGCATCAACGTGACGGTGCCTGCATCTGTCGAGACGGCATGCACGTCGGCCACGTCCGCCTCTTTCAGTACCGCGAAGGGAATCACGAAATCGGTCACCTCGGTGCCGGCGTTGTCGGCCAGCACCGCGACCACCGGCCGCGCCCGCCCGGCCTTGGGCGCCGGCAGGGCGATCGTCGCCGGCATGCCTGGCGGCGACGCGGCTGCGGCGTGACTGGTTCCCGTGGGCGCGCTCGAGGCGGGAGGATGCACGGCGGGCTTGAGGCAACCGTAAAGCGAGCAGATGCACAGCGCGAAGGCGGCAAGGCGGGTCATGATGGCGTAGTGCATGGTGTCCTCGGTTGGTGCGGTTGGTGCGGTTGGTGCGTTTTGCGCCAGGTGCGCATAGCTCGAACATACCTCCCGATGGGGCTGGCAAAAAGGCCAGAATTGCCGCATTCTTTGCCATGGCTTATCTACAGCGAACAACACGAAAGGTGGTAGTGCTCGGCTTCGAGGGCGTCCAGTCGCTCGACGTGGTGGGGCCGATGGAGGTCTTCGCGGTGGCGAACCTGCATAGTCCCGCGGGCCGCAAGCCTTATGAGGTCAGGCTCGCCACGCAGGCCGGCGGCGAACTTGGGACGCATGCCGGCCTGCGCCTCGCCGGCGCGGTTGCGCTTGCCGACTTGCCGGAGCGTATCGACACGCTGGTGGTCGCGGGCGGCAGCGAGCAGAGCCTGCGCCGCGCCGCCGCCGACCCGGACCTGCTGCTCTGGCTGCAGGCTCGCGCCCGGCATACGCGTCGCATCGCCAGCGTTTGCACGGGGGCGTTCATGCTGGCCGCGGCCGGCTTTCTAGACGGGCGCCGTGCCACCACGCACTGGAATGCGTGCGGCTTGCTGAAGGCGCTGTGCCCGGCGGTGCAGGTCGAGCCTGACGCGATCTTCGTAGCCGATCCACCTTTCTACACATCGGCCGGGGTGACCGCCGGCATCGACCTGTGCCTCGCGCTGGTCGAGGCCGATTGCGGCCCCGAGCTGGCGCTGGCGGTGGCGCGCGAGCTGGTGCTGTTCCTGCGGCGCCCTGGCGGGCAGTCGCAGTTCAGTACCGGCCTGCGGCTGCAGGGGAGTGCCACGCCCAGGCTGCGCGCATTGCTGGCGGCCATCATCGACGACCCCGGGGGAGACCTGAGAGGGCCGGCGCTGGCGGCGCGCGCGGGCATGAGCGAACGGTCGCTCGCGCGGGCATTCGCCAGGGAGACCGGCGAGCCGCCTGCCCGCTTTGTCGAAGGTGCGCGCGTGGAGCGCGCCAAAGCCCTGCTGGAGGGTTCGGGCTGGCCGCTGGAGCGCATTGCCGAGCGCGCCGGCTTTGGCAGCGTGGACGCTTTGCATCGCGCCTTTCTCAAGCGCATCGGCGTCACCCCCGGCGAATACCGGGAACGTTTCGGGCCACCGCCTCGCGGGCCGGCGCAGGCGAGTTAGGGGCGGGCGCCGCCATGCCTGCTACGCTTGCGGTATTGAGCCGCGGGGCCAATGCGCCCTTGCAGCCCAGACCCGGACCCAGACCCCAACCCTGCAGGAGCAACAAGATGCCGAACCAAGACGGCCAACACGACGCGCGCCGCATGGCGCCGGCCACCGACCGCAACCGCGACGCCATCCTGGCGGTGCTGCGCAGGGTCTTGCCGCAGAACGGCCTGGTCCTGGAGATCGCCAGTGGCACCGGCCAGCACGCCGCCTATTTCTCCGCCGCGCTGCCGGGGCTGACCTGGCAGCCGAGCGACCCGGACGCTGCAGCGCGCGAGTCGATCGCGGGCTGGGCCGAGCACGCCGGGCTGGCCAATGTGCTCGCGCCGCTGGTGCTGGACGTGCGCCAGCAGCCCTGGGGCATCGAGGCTGCGCAGGCGGTCGTCTGCATCAACATGATCCACATCGCACCGTGGGCGGCGGCCGAGCAACTTTTCGCCGGCGCCGGGCGCTTGCTGCCCGCCGGCGGCGTGCTTTACCTGTACGGCCCGTATCGGCGCAACGGCGAACATACCGCGCCGAGCAATGCCGCTTTTGATGCGCAGTTGCGCAGCGCAAACGCGGAGTGGGGCGTGCGCAATATGGAAGACGTGATGGCGCTGGGTGAGGCCGAGGGCTTTCGCATGGACGAGCCAATCCCGATGCCGGCCAATAATTTCAGCCTGGTATTCCGAAAATAGGAGCCGCATCGCCAAATGCCGGCGGATTGAGCCGCGTGCAATGCGTGGCCGAAATTCGACAAACCGGGTTTGAGGAATGGCGGAGCGTGGGGTTAAGTTCTCGCCGAATTGTCGTTTGGCGCGCCAGCTTAGGCGTTGGCTTAAGACGCGGCGAAAGTCTTGGCGGGCAATGGGGAAAATGACGGGCGAAGCCAGGCGGCGCTAATCGGGAAATGCCGATCGGCCAGGGCTGCCTGAAAAAAACGGGGACGTTGACTGGAGATGTCCGGCCGGCCCTGCAGGGCGCCAGCCGGTTCGCACAAAAGTGGTGCGCGGCGGGGACCGGAGCACCGCGCGGATTACCGCGCGCATGTCCGGGCCACCTGCCGCGCTGG
>NZ_BAAILO010000286.1:42521-65733 GCF_054589115.1 Cupriavidus sp. 8B
CTCGCGCGATTTACTTCGCGGCGACAGGCGCTTCTGCCTCGACCTTGACGGCCACGGCCTTCTTCGGAGCTGCCGGCTTGCGGGCTGCCTTCACGACGGCCTTCTTCGGTGCGGCTGCCTTCGGAGCAGCTGCCTTGGGAGCTGCTGCCTTCTTGGCGGCTGCCGGCTTTGCAGCCTTCTTCGCCACGGCGGCCTTCACCACCGGCTTCTTCGCAGCCGGCTTGGCCTTGGCCTTTTGTGCAGCCAGCTTTTCCTTGGCGGCTTGCTTCTCAGCCAGCACGGCCTTCTTGGCGGCTTCAGCAGCGGCCTTGATTTCGCGCTTTGCAGCTTCGATCGCCTTCTTTGCATCAGTGCGCAGCTTCAGCAGACCCTTCTTTGCAGCGGCCAGTTCGCGAGCCAGCACGCTGGCCTTCTTTGCCGGAACTGCTGCCTTCTTGGCGGCTGCCGGCTTGGTCTTTGCTGCTGCGCTGGTTGCGACTTTCTTTGCTACGGCCATTTGTATTTACCCGTTAGTTGTGGAGCGCGGAGTATAACCGGTCGCGCGACATTACTCGCGCGACGTGAATTTACCGGGCGAATTTCTGGTATGAATGCGTGCGCGGATACAACATGTCTTGCACGGCGACGGCATCGGTGTTTGATGCAAATAGGGGGGACGTATTGCGTTTAACGCGTATTGACCTGGACTTTGATGCCATCGGCCAGCACGGTAATGGCGCCCGGCTCCACATCCTTGCCGGCAACGTGCAATTCTTCCGGCTTGAACGTGTAAAGCGGGTAATCGCGCAGCAGTTGCTGCGCCACGACCGCGCCGATTGCGTTCAGTTGCTCGCCATATTGCGCCGGCATGCCGGCGACCTGGACCCGTTCGACGGAAGGATTGTCGAGCAGCACGGCGCGTTTGGCCGGGTCGTATTTGAGTCCGCTGCTCAGTGAAAGCGTGCCGTTGATCGGTGGCGCGGGCAGCAAGGTGTTGCTGACCTGCGCATCCACCTGGGTGGTCACGCGGTTGTTGGCTTCGTCGAGCAGCAGGCGCGGATGCGTCAGCTGGACGTCGAGCACCTGGGCGTAGCGCAATCTTGCGGGGAAACGTTTGTCGACGGCGTCCTGCAGTTCCTGGCGGGAGAATGTGTAGTCGCCGGTCCAGACGTTATAGCCGGCCCAGGCGCTGGCGGCGCCCAGCATGGCAAGCGCGCCGGCGCCGGCGGCGGCTTTGAGCGTTGTCAGGGATTTGCGGGGCCGGGTGCGGCGTTGCGTCGTCGGCATGCTGCGGTGCCTCCAGGTTGGCGTCTTGCGCGTTATCCCTTCTGACCGCAACCGCGCCGGCTTCGTTCAATTGTTCAGTCGGGCTGCGGGCCGTGCGCACTATCAATAATGTGGCGGGAGTTCGTGCTGGGGGCCGTTGTCGCCGCCGCCCGTGCCGCTGGAGCGCATCTGCTGGTAGAGGGCCTGGAGCTGTTCCTGGAGCAGGTCGATCTGCCGCTGCTGGCGCGCCACGGCGAGATTGAGCGTGTCGAGCAGGTCGTCCTGGAAGGCAACCTTGATTTCTAGTTCGGTCAGGCGGGATTCCATTTTGTGTTCTCCATTGGGCCGCGCATTGTAAGGCAGGTGCGGTGCTGCCCTTATTGCATCGTCAGCCTGGCCAGGCGGCCCAGCGTGGCGAGCGCGGCGTCGGTCCTGTCGTCGAAATCGTGGCCGCAGTTGATGCGCAGGCAATGCCGGAAGCCGCCATGCGCGGAAAAAATCGGGCCGGGCGCGATGCTGATGCCATGCGAGAGGGCGTAGCGGTGCAGCGCAAGGCTGTCGGTGCCGGGCGGCATTTCGATCCACAGGAAGTAACCCCCAGCCGGCCGCGTGGCCCGCGTGCCCGGCGGGAAGTGCCGCGCGATGGCCTGCGCGAAGACGTCCTGCCGCTGCATCAGCGCCTGGCGCAACTGCCGCAGGTGACGGTCGTAGCCACCCTTCTCCAGGTAGTTAAGGATAGCGGCTTGCGTCGGCGCCGCTACCGTCAGCGTGCTTGTCAGCTTGGCGCGCGCCACTTCGCGCGCGAAGCGTCCGGGCGCGGCCCAGCCGATCCGGTAGCCCGGCGCCAGGCATTTCGAGAACGATCCGCAGTGCATTACCAGCCCCTGCGTGTCGAACGCCTTGGCCGGGGTGGGGCGCTTGTTGCCGAAGTACAGCTCGCCGTAGACGTCGTCCTCGATCAGCGGCACTTCGAACCGCGCCAGCAGCTGCACCAGGTCGCGCTTCTTGTCGTCGGGCATCAGGCTGCCCAGCGGATTCTGGAAATTGGTCATCAGCCAGCACGCGCTCGGGCGGTGGCGTTCCAGCGCGCGGGCCAGGGCGTCGAGCTCGATGCCTTCGCGCGGATGCGTGGGCACTTCGATGGCGCGCAGGCCGTGACGCTCCAGAGCCTGCAGCGCGCCGTAGAAGGTGGGCGACTCGATGATGACCGCGTCGCCCGGGCGCGTGACGGCCGCCAGGCACAGGTTCAGCGCTTCCAGCGCGCCGTTGGTGATGACGATCTCGTCCGTGTGCACGGTGAGCCCGTCGATCAGGTAGCGCAGCGCGATCTGGCGGCGCAGGCCGGCGTTGCCCGGCGTCATGTCGTCCACCGAGCTCCATGGGTCCAGCTGCTGGACGACCGCCGCCATGGACTTGGCCAGGCGCGGCAGCGGAAACAGCAGCGGGCTGGGAAACGCGGAGCCGAGCGGCACCAGTTCGCGCTGCTTGGCCGAAGCCAGCACGTCGAAGACCAGTTCGCTGACGTTCAGCGCGGTGGAGTCTTCCGCCGGTTGCGACGCGGCCTCGGGCTCGGGCGGCAGCACGCGGCTGGTGCTTGCCACGAAGTACCCGGAGCGCTGGCGCGCGATGATCAGGCCGCGTGCCTCCAGCAGGTAGTAAGCCTGGAACACCGTGGAGGGGCTGAGCCCGCGGCTGGCGCTGGCCTGGCGCACGGAGGGCAGGCGGTCGCCGGGCCGCAGCGTGCCGGCCTGGATCGATTGCGCGATATCGTCGGCCAGCATTTCGTAGAGCGTGCCGGGAGCGGCTTCCCCGTCTTTGCATTGGGGTGTGTCTGGCTTGCTGGGCGGCATCGATGATCCACTGTTTGGCGCGCGTCTGATTTCCGGCAACTGTATCGTATCCGCGCGAGGCGCGACACAGCGCGTAAGAATATCCCGCTTCGGCGGACTTGCTGCGGCAACATGTCACGCCGGAATCCCTCTGATCCGGTCGTATTGGTCCGATCTGATGCTGTTCGGCCCGGCCTTGCCTCCTTAGCATTCTCTGTACGTAAGCCACGGCCGCCACGGCGCCGTCTGGGAAGTGCAAGGAAACCCATGGATCCCACGAGTCTGTTGTTAGCTACCTTCCTGCTGTCGGTTGGTGGCCTGTTTGCTTTCATCTGGTCGTTGCGCAAGGGCTTGTTCGATCTCGAAGCCGCCGGTGCGCGCACCATCTTCGCGCCCGGCGAGGTCGGCCAGCCGGAGGAGCCGTCGAGCGACGTGGTGCAGCGCCAGGCGCTCTGGGTGGGCGCGGCGTCCAGCCGGGAGGCGCCTGTCGCGAGCGCCGCGGCCCGCGCCGATCTCGAGGCGGAGCTGGCAGCGCGGCATGAGGCCGATCGCTCCAGCGCCCTGCCGGCCCTGCTGATGCTGTGCTGCGCCGTGGTCTGGCTGGTGGTGGCGTCCGCCGCCGGCCTGCTCAGTTCACTCAAGCTGCATATGCCCGACCTGCTGACCGAGCAGGCCTGGCTTTCCTTTGGCCGCCTGCGCACGCTGCACCTGAACGCGGTGGCCTATGGCTGGGCGCCGATGGGGCTGCTCGGGCTGACGCTGTGGATGCTGCCCCGCTTGCTGCGCACGCCGCTGCTGGGCGGGCGCTTTGCCATAATCGGCGCGCTGGTCTGGAATGCCGGGCTGGTGGCGGGGCTGGGCGCCATTGCCGTGGGCATCAATGCCGGCATGGAGTGGCTGGAGATCCCGTGGCAGGTGGGCCTGCTGTTCGCACTGGGCGGGATGCTGATCGGCCTGCCGCTGGCGTTCATGCTGCAAAAGCGCCGCGTGCATCATCTGTACGTGTCGGTCTGGTACATCGGCGCGGCGCTGTTCTGGTTCCCGGTGTTGTATGTGGTGGCCAAGATCCCGGGCGTGCATTTCGGCGTGGAGCAGGCCACCATGAACTGGTGGTTTGGGCACAACGTGCTGGGTCTGTTCTATACGCCGCTGTCGCTCGCCTCGGTCTATTACTTCCTGCCCAAGGTGATCGGGCGGCCGGTGCGCTCGTACAACCTGTCGCTGCTGGGCTTCTGGACGCTGGCGTTCTTCTACGGCCAGGTCGGCGCGCACCACCTGATCGGCGGCCCGATTCCGCCGTGGCTGATCACGCTGTCGATCGTGCAGAGCGTGATGATGATCATCCCGGTGACCGCGTTCTCGGTGAACCAGCACCTGACGCTCAAGGGGCATTTTGGCGCGCTGCGCCACTCGGCCACGCTGCGCTTCATCGTGTTCGGCGCCATCATGTACACGCTGGCGTCGGTGCAGGGCTCGTTCGAGGCGCTGCGCTCGCTCAACGCGGTCACGCACTTCACGCACTTCACCGTGGCGCACGCGCACCTGGGCATGTACGGCTTCGTGTCGATGGTGATCTTCGGCGGCATCTACTTCGCGCTGCCGCGCATCGTCGACGCGCCGTGGCCCCGGCCCGCGCTGATCTCGCTGCATTTCTGGCTGGTGGTGGCGGGCTTCTCCACCTACCTCATCACGCTGAGCATCGGCGGCGTGCTGCAGGGCCTGGCGCTGCTGGACCCGGCGCGTCCCTTCATGGAATCGGTGACGCTCACGCTGCCCTGGCTGCAGGGGCGCTCGCTGGGCGGCGCGCTGATGACGCTCGGCCACCTGGTCTTTGCCTTCCACTTTGCCTTGATGGTCTTGCGTCCTTCCGCGCTTGCGCAGACCGATCGCATGGTTTCCCAAGCGGCTGCCTGAACATGGAAAACGAACTCAAACTTGTGGGCGGGGCCATGGTCACGCTCTCGCTCGCCACTTCGGCCATGATCGTGGTGCCCTTCCTGCAGCTCAAGGATGTGCCCGCGCCGGCGGCGCTGGCGCCCTACACCAGCGAGCAGCTGCGCGGGCGCGAGGTGTATCTCGCCAACGGCTGCATCGCCTGCCATACGCAGCAGCCCAGCTCCACCGGCGCCGGGCGTGCCGACGGCGCGCGCGGCTGGGGCCGTCCGTCCGTGGCGGCCGACTACCACTATGACAGCCCGCCCTTGCTCGGCACCATGCGCACCGGCCCGGACCTGTTCAACATCGGCGTGCGCCAGCCGAGCGCGGACTGGCACCTGGGCCATCTCTACCAGCCGCGCGCCTATGTGGCGGACAGCATCATGCCGGGCTATCCGTTCCTGTTCGAGCTGAAGGCGGAAGGCGCCCTCAGCAAGAGCGACAAGGTGGTCGCGCTGCCGGGCGGCACGGTGCCGCCCGGCAAGGTGGTGGTAGCCACGCCCCAGGCACTGGACCTGGTGGCCTACCTGATTGGCCTGCGCCACACCTACCCGGTGGTGGAGCAGGCGGCCGTGGCCGACGCAACCGGCCACTCGCCGGGGCGCGCTACGCTGGCATCCGTTTCGATCGCACCTTCCAACCCGCTCGGTGCGATCGCTTCTTCTCAATCCGCCTCCAGCTCGCCGACGCCGCCCGCGGCCGGCGCGCAAGCCAGCCAGCCAAGATGAAGCCCTCGCAAGCCCATAAGACAGAAAACGCCGATCCGTTCGAGCAGCACAACCCGGTGCCAAAAATCGTGCTGGCGCTGGTGTGCGGCCTGCTGGCCTGGGCCATCAGCTACATCCTGATCGAGCGCGCCGACGGCAGCGCCGCGCTGGGCGACCGGCGCGACCTGGCCGCGCTGGCCGCGCCCGCCGGGCAGGGCAGGGTGGCCGACGGCAAGCAATTGTTCGCCGCCAATTGCCAGGCCTGCCACCAGGCCAGCGGGCAGGGCATTGCCGGCGTGTTCCCGCCGCTGGCCGGCTCGCCATGGGTCAACGGCGATCCGGACCGGCTCGCGCAGATCCTGCTGCACGGCATGACCGGCCCGCTGGACGTGCTTGGCTCCACCTACAACGGCGCCATGCCGGCCTTTGGCGAGCAGTTCTCCGACCAGGAGATCGCGGCGCTGGCCACGCATATCCGTAGCCAGTGGGGCAATGGCGCCGCGCCGGTCGAGGCCGCGCAGGTAGCGGCGGCGCGCGCGGCTTCCGTCGCGCAGAAGGCGCCCTGGCACGGCGGCGAGGCGCTGCAGGCATTCATGACCGCGGGAGGTGCCGCCAAGCCATGACGCGTGCATGGAGCAGGACACTGGCGATGGTTGCGCTCGTGCTGGTGTTGGCCGGTGCGGCGGTGTTCGCCACTACGCGCGGCCTGCGCACGGTCAGCGCCGATGGCGCCCGGCGCCTGGACCTGGCTCGCGCCCCGCGCGAGTTGCCGGCGCTGGCATTGCTCGACCAGGCGGGCCGGCAGCACGCGTTCGGCGGCCCCATTGCGCAGGGCAAGAGCACTGACAAGAGCATTGACAAGAGCGAGTTGCCCGTCACGCTGGTGACCTTCGTCTATACGCAATGCATGGCAATCTGCCGCACCAGCGCGTCGGGGCAGGCCTGGCTGCAGCAGCAACTGCGCGAGCGCCGCCTGCAGGATCGCGTGCGCCTGCTGACGCTCTCCTTCGACCCGGCCCGCGACACGCCCGCCGCGCTGCTGGCCTATGCGCGCACGCTGCGCGCCGATCCTGCCATCTGGACCTTCGCCACGGTGGCCGAGCCCGCGCGCTTGCGCGGCCTGCTCGACGCCTTCGGCATCGTCGTGCTGCCCGATGGGCTGGGCGGCTACTCGCACAACGCCGCGCTGTTCCTGGTCGACGCGCAAGGCCGGCTGGCCGCTGCCTATGACGTGGAGCGGCCGGACCTGGCGCTGGCCGACGTGCTGCGCAGCCGGCTGTGAGGGTGCGGCTTGCACCCGGCTGGCAAGCCTGCCTGCCCGGCGTGCTGCTGGCCTTGGCCGCGCTGTTTCGCCCATGGCTGGAGGCGAGCATGGCCAGGCATATGGGCCTGGAACTGCCGTTGCTGGCACTTGCCGGCTGGTGGGCGGCGCGCTGTGCCGGCCCGCGGCTGGTGGCCTGGCTGGCTCCATGGAACGCGGCGGGGCTGCCCGGCCTGCTGGCGGCGTGGTGCATTGTCAGCTACTGGATGCTGCCGGTGGCGCTGGACGAAGCCACGCTTGCGGGCCCCATGGGCATGGCCAAGGTGGCGAGCATGGTGCTGGCGGGGCTGCTGGCGCGCGCCTCGTGGCAGGCCGCCGGCCCCGTGCTGCAGGGCTTCTTTGTCATCAACGGCACCTGGATGATGCTGACTGCGGGCTTGCTGTACCAGGAGGCGGAGTCGCAGCTGTGCAGCACTTACCTGGTCGATGAGCAACTGGCGGCGGGCCGGGTGCTGGTGCTGTGGGGGCTGGCGTTGCTGGCGATGTGGCTGGTCGCGGTCGGCAGCCGGCTCGCGGTGGATCGCGAGCCGGTGGCCTAGGCCAGCGAGCCGCCGGCAAGCCTGACAGCGTTGCCACGTGCGTTGGCCTAGTGTAACGTTACGCAGTCCTTCGGGACCTGGGTGTTTGTTTCCCCGCCCCCATCCTTTCTTGCGGATTCCCATGCATCACGCTGCGCACAACGCCTTTGCCGCCATCGCGACCCGTACGGGTGCGGTCCGGCCGTGCGCCGCTTTCGCATTGTTCGCATCGTTCGCACCGCCTGTCACTTCCCCGCCGCGCACGCGGGCCGGCCTTGCGCCGCCGCCCCCAGCCGTGCTGGGCTGAACTTCGGCCCGTCTTTTTTTCGGCATTTTCCTTCTTCGGCTGGTCCCTGCCTGATGCCAGGGGGCGTTCGCCCCCGCGCGGTGTCTGTGTGCCGGGGCGCGCCGGGGTTTCCGGATTGTTTCTCCGGATTACCGTGACAGGTGAAACTCATGGCTTTGAACAAAACCGCACTGAGCGCGCATGGCCCGACCACGCTCTTCGTGCTGCTATGGAGCAGCGGCGCCATCTTTGCGCGCCTCGGGCTGGAATACGCTTCTGCCTTTGCCTTGCTGGCCGCGCGCTTTGCGCTGGCGCTGGCCGTGCTGCTGGCACTCGCGGCATGGCGGCGGCGCTGGTTGCCGCAGTCCGGCACGCGCTTGCAGGTGGTCTGCGCCGGGCTGCTGCTGACCGGTGCGTATTCGATCATCTACCTGCTGGCGCTGGCGCGCGGCATCACGCCAGGCGTGCTGGCCACGTTGCTGGGCGTGCAGCCCATCCTGACCTTGCTGCTGGTGGAGCGGCGCTTTTCCGCGCGCCGGCTGGCCGGGCTTGCGGTGGCATTGTGCGGGCTGGTGCTGGTGGTCTACCAGGGCATCGGGCTGGCGCGCATCTCGCCGCTGGGCATGGGCTTTGCGCTCGCCGCGCTGGCGTGCATGACGATTGGCGCCATCCTGCAAAAGCGCATCCGGCAGGCACCGCTCGATGTGATGCCTCTGCAGTACGGCGCGGGCCTGGCGCTGTGCCTGCTGTTCGTGCCGTTCCAGCCGATGGCGGTGGCGCCCACGGCGGGCTTCGCGCTGTCGCTGGGATGGCTGTCGCTGGTGATTTCGGTGGGCGCCACGCTGCTGCTGTACCGGTTGATCCAGGCGGGCAACCTGGTCAACGTCACCAGCCTGTTCTACCTGGTGCCGGCCGTGACCGCGCTGATGGATTACCTGTTCCTGGGCAATCGCCTTGCCGCGCTGAGCCTGGCGGGCATGGTGGCGATCGTGCTTGGGCTGGTGCTGGTGTTCAGTCAAAAAGCGGGTAGCCAGGCGGCCTGAAAGCCAAGCCGGCCCCGGCCGCTACGCGCCGAACAGGCGCGCCGCGGCCGGGGCCGGCTTGCACTGGCGTGCAGCGTATCAGGCGTGCGCCAGCATCTTTTCAGTGCGCCGCGCCGGCAACGCGAGCGTTGGCACGTCTTGCAGCAGCGGCGCGGCAACGGTGCCCGCGCCGAAGCGCGCAGGCGCTTCCTTGGCCAGGCGGCGCAGCCGCTCCAGCCGGGCTTCCACGCGTGCGTCGGGCCGCGTGTCGAGACACAGGGTGGACGGGCATGCCACGCCGAGCATGTCCAGCGCCTGCTTGAAGTTGGCCGGCGTCAGGCCCTCGGCCGGATTCACGCTGACCACATGCGGCAGCAGGTGCGCGTATTGCGGATCTTGCATCGACGCCGTGTCGCAGGTCAGGATGGCAAAGGCCTGCGGTGCCGGGCGGCGCGCAAAGTAGGCCGCGATGCGCGCAGCGTGGCCGCCGGGCACGTCGGGGGTCATGCCCTCCACCTGCAGGTCAAGCTGCTGCAGGATGGCGGCGGGAACGCCACGGCGCCATGCCTCGGATACCACCACGCGGGCACCGGCCAGGCCGAACAGGCGGCGCACGAAACCGAGCGCGACGGGATCGAAGAAGCGGACGTCGCGCAGGGTGCCGGTATCGGGAATTCCGCCCAGCCGAGCCTCGGAGCGGCTCGAGTAGAGGACACCGGGGACGTCAAGCATGATGAGGCGTTCGGACATGATTTCCTATTGGGTTGCAGCGCCGGTTGGCACGTTTGAAGATTACGACGCATCCGAGGAAATCTGGAGAGGCGAGAAGTGCCTAAGTTGCAACATATTTGTAACTTGAGATGCGACTTCGTAAAATTCAGCGATTCGCTCGGGCTAGTTGTTTCGGAGCGAAACAATTAGCCCGGGCGATTCCGGTTTTCACGCAGCCCGCAAGCGGCGCCAGCGCGGCTTTACAGCATGCCGGTGGCCGCCGCCAGCCGCTCGATGCTCCAGCCCTTGCCCAGCAGGACCATCCGCGTATGCAGGTCGTCATGCACTTCGCGGCTGACCTCCTTCCCGAGATAGATCAGCGTCTTATAGCGCAGATCCACATAACCCAGCACATAGTCTTTCGACAGCGAATGCCACAGGGCATTGGCGCCGGCGGACTGCCGCGCGCCGGTCATCAGGCACAGGCCCGCATCGAGCCCCCACCGATAAATCGCCGTGGCCAGCCCGCGGCGCTGGTAGGCCGTCTCGTACTTGGAGTGCGGAGCGCGCAGATAGCGGTCGGCGCGCCGTCCCACCTCGATCAGGCGGTTGAAGACGGTGTAACCGGCCAGGCGCTTGCGTGCCACGTCCTCCACATAGACGTAGTACTCGCCATCCGCCTCTCTGTAGCGGATCACCAGCTCCGGCGAGTCGGTGGCGATTGCCGGGATACCGTGCAGGCGGTCGCCCGGCCGGTGCAGGCGGCCGTAGATGGAGCCGAACTCCTGGTCGAGTTCGGCGGGACGGTGGCTGACATCGATGCGCAGTTCCAGCTTGCGCGCGAGCCACGGAATCGCCATGGCCGCCATGATGGACATGTCGTTCTCCTGGAGACGCGGCTGTTATGCCGGCATGTGCTGGAAGCCCCGTGCCAGGGCAAACACCACGACCATGAAGAAGGCCAGGACCAGCAAGACTTTGTAGAACATCGCTTTATCTCCCAGGGGATGGATGAGAACGGTGAGAACGGTGAAAACGGTGAAGGAACAAGGGCGAGGCGGGCGTTGGCAACTCAGCGCATGGCAGGTTCCTCCCACCATCCGCTCACCAGGCCTTCGGGCTTGCGCGCCGCCAGCACCCTCGCACTCGCCGGCCAGGCATCGACCCTCACATCCAGGCCGGCGTACACGCCATAACCAATGCCCGCGCGGATCTCGTCGCCCGCCTGCAAGCCTTCGCCCGCCTTGATGGCGCATTCGGCCACGATGGCCTCGAGCGCCTTGATGCCCCAGCCGGCTTCCAGATGCATGCCGCAGCGAATGGAAGCACCACACTCGATGCCGTGGCCGGCGCGCACGGTGTGGCGCGCGTCGATGACACCACCGGCGCGAATGCTCTTGCCGCAGTGAATGGCCGCTTGCCCAACCAGGTCCTGCCCGGCCACCGCGCTGCCGGCGAGCGCGATCTTGCCGCCGCACAGCACATCCCAGCCGGCCTTGAGGTTGCTGCCGCCGGTGATTGCTTCCTGCACGTCGATTCCCCATGCGGCCTTGATATCGCCGCCGGCATCGAGCACGCCGCCGCTGTGAATGCCGCCGGACGCCGCGACGCTGTCGCCGGCCACGATGGCCCGGCCCGCGCGAATGCCGCCGCCGGCCTGGATGCTGCCGCCGGCGCGCAGCGTGGTCTCGACGTCGATGCTGCCGCGCACCACCAGCGAGCCGGCAAAGACCACGGCATCGGCGTCGATGGCGTCCACGGCCAGCACGGCGTCGGTGGGGCCGAACTGTGTGAGCAGCCAGCAGGCGTCGTCAACGCGGCCGGCATCGACGAGGGCGTCGAGCAGGTGCTGGTAGTCGCTGCCGCCCTGGCGGTTGCGGACGAACCAGCGGTAGCCATCGGCGCAGGGGCGCTTGGCTTTGACAAAATTCTTGGTGAGCTCCATGGCGATGAAGGCGTGCGAAGTGAATGCCGCGAACGCGCCGCGGCAGGAAAAAGGGGTGCAGGGCCATGACGGGGCAACGGCTAAGCCGTTGCCCCGTGCTCAATCAGAGATTGATGAGAAAGTAGACGACGGCGACGGTGCCGATCGCACAGAGGGTCTTGTGATAGATCGAAGACGAAGACATGGCTTTTCTCCCAGGTTGCACATTGGACAAGGGGCGCAACGCGCGCCCTCAGGCAAAGTGCCGTGCGGGGAAAGTCAGGACCTGGCTGGTGTGTCCTGGTTTCCCCGCACGGCCTGGAAAAGCACGGCGGCGAAACCATAGGTGTTGACCGCGGCCGGTGTGGCGCGCAGCGAGCGCACGCCGCCCTTGGCCGCGCATGCACGCGTCGCCACCGCATGCATGGCATGGCGGCGGACTGCGTTGCGGTGCGGGACGAGGAGCATGCGGTCTCGAATGAAGGGTGGAAAATCCTGGCAAGCGCGCTGCCGTTTTGGGAGGCAGCACGGTCAGTTATGCCACATCGGGTAGGGCTTGTCCAGCCGGCCCCCTTGCGTGGGGACGCGATGCTGGTGTTCGGGCCGCACGCCTCGGCTAGAATCGCTGCGTCTTCACGAGAGGGGCGCACCATGCTCGAAGCCATCGGCCTGGGCAAATCGTATGGCACGCGGGCGGTAGTGAAGGAGGTTGCCTTCATCGCCGCGGGCGGCGAGATCACCGGCCTGCTGGGACCCAACGGGGCTGGCAAGAGCACCACGGTGGCGATGCTGTGCGGCCTGGTCGCCCCCGATGCCGGCCGCGTCCTCATCGGCGGCCGCGCGCTCCAGGATGCCGACGCGCGCGCCATGAACCTGCTCAAGCGCCGTATCGGGCTGGTGCCCCAGGAACTGTCGCTCTATGAGGAACTGCCTGCGCGCGCCAACCTGGAGTTGTTCGGCGCGCTCTACGGCCTGTCGGGCTCGCTGCTGCGCGAGCGCACGTCCGAGGCGTTGGCGCTGGTGGGTTTGTCGGCCCGCGCGCGCGACAAGCCCATGCATTTCAGCGGCGGCATGAAGCGCCGCCTGAACATTGCCTGCGCGCTGGTCCACGATCCCGATATCCTGATCTTCGACGAGCCCACCACCGGGGTCGACCCGCAAAGCCGCAACGCCATCTTCGACAGCCTGGAAGCGCTGCGCGAGCGTGGCAAGGCGCTGCTCTACACCACGCACTACATGGAAGAGGCCGAGCGCCTGTGCGACCGCATCGTGATCATGGACCACGGACAGGTGGTGGCCAGCGACACGCTGGCCGGCCTCTATGGCCGGCTGCCGGTAGCCGAGACGCTGCAGGTCACGGTCGACGGCGCACTCGACGCCGCGCAACTGGCGCACGACTGCGCCGCGCACCACGTACGCCACGCGCAGCAAAGCGGCGAAGTGCTGAGCGTCGGCGTGGACGATCTCGCGTGCGCCGTGCCCGCGGTGATGGCCTGGCTGGCCACCCGCGGCCATGCGGTGCGGCACCTGGCGTCGAGCCGGGCCACGCTGGAGGACGTGTTCCTGGCCCTGACCGGGCGGCAACTGAGGGACGGAGCATGAGCGCGTCGAATGCAGTGACTGCCCTGTTCGCACTGGTCCGCGCGGACCTGCGGCTGTATTTCTCGGATCGCCGGGCGCTCGTCATGGGCGTGGCCGCTCCCATCGCTATCGCAGCATTCTTCGGCTACCTGTTCAACCCCGCCATGCAGAAACCATCGCGCATCCCGGTGGCGCTCAGCGACCTCGATGACAGTCCCTTGTCGCAGAAGATCGTCGCGGCGCTGCGGCAGGATCCCGCATTGCTGTTGCGCGAGCTGCCGGCACGTGCAGCCGACGACGCGGTGCGGCAAGGCAAGGTGCAGGTGGCCGTGACCTTGCCGGGCGGATTCGGCGAGGCGGCGCCCGGCGCGCTGTTCGGCGCACGGGACAAGCCGGTGCTGACGTTGCGCTACGATCCCTCGCAGGCGCTTGCGCTGGCGGTGGTGCGCGGCGTGCTGACCCAGCACGTGATGGAAGCGGTATCGCAGGCGGCCATGAGTAGCGGGCCGGATGCGGCCCGGCCGCTCGGCGCACTGCGCGGCGCGATGGCAGCGAATCCGGCTCTCCCGGGCGCGTACCGCCAGGATGTGCTTGCGATGGTCGACAGCATCGAGCGCGTGCAACGGGCGCAGGCGGCGCGCGCCGCGAGCGGCCCGGATGCGGCTGGCCTGCCCGGCATGCGGATGGGGCTGCCGTTCGAGGCGCGCGAGCAGCCGGCCAGCGCGCAGGGCGGCCGTCCCTACAACAGCTACGCGCATGCCTTTGCCGGCATGGGCGTGCAGTTCATCCTCTTCATGGGCATCGAGTCTGGCGTGTGGCTGCTGCTGATGCGCCGCCTTGGCCTGTGGCAGCGCCTGCGTGCCGCGCCGGTGTCGCGCGGGCTGCTGCTGGGCAGCCGCATCGTCAGCGGCGCGCTCACGGCCGTGATCCTGATGGCGCTGATCTTCAGCGCCGCCATCGCATTCTTTGGCGTGCGCATCGATGGCAGCGTGGCCGGCTTTGCCGGGGTGGCGGTGGCCTTTGCCCTGACCACCGCCAGCTTCGGCCTGCTGGTGGCGGCGCTCGGGCGCACGCCGGCGGCCACGCGCGGGCTGGCGATCTTTGCCACCTTGCTGATGGTGATGCTGGGCGGCGCCTGGGTGCCGGCCTTCCTGTTCCCGTCATGGCTGCAATCGGCGTCGCTGGCCTTGCCCACGCGCTGGGCCGTGGACGGGCTGGACGCGATGACCTGGCGCGGGCTGCCGCTGCAGGCCGCACTGGTGCCGATCGGTATGTTGCTGGCCTTTGCCGCGTTGTTCGCCTTGCTGGCGATCTGGCGCTTCGACTGGGAGGAGCCGGCAGGCAGCGCATAAGAGGGCATAACGGGACGCAATAGGGAACGTAAGCGTCCGGCTGCGCGCCACCTCCTAGTATCCCGTTCCGCTGACTCGTTCGCAAAGTCTGTTGAGCTTGGAGCAGGAATTGTAGGTTGGGGGAAGTGTGCGATGTGTATTGCTTGTGGCCCGCTGACGCGGGTTTTGGCGCTTACTGGGCGGGGTTTTTATGCTTCTAGCTGCTGATGCAGAATAGCGCGAGTGGGCGGTGTTTTAGCGCTTCTAGCTGCTGTCGCGGCTGGGCGGTGTTGGCCGTTTTAGAACGTGTGAGATGTCACTTTTCTTTACTCGTAAAGAAAAGTAACCAAAAGAAAGCGATCCTTGCAGGAGGCTGGCGTGGCGTCATTGGGAATCCCAATGGTTTCGTCGTACGGCCCTGGGTTCTAATGACCTCGTGCCGTTACCAGTTTAGATCATCACGACGCTGCCAATGCCCGGGGATTCGTGGTGGCCCCCACCGGTAGCCACCACCACGAAACTCAAGCCGTCTGTCGCTCGCGGAGTGACTGGCCTCGAAGTTGCAGGCGTTCCGTTTCCGTCGTGGGCGCGGTGGCACCGAAAAAATAATGCCGAGGCATTCACCACCGCGTCCACCCCACCACGAAACCATCATGACGTGATATATCATGGCGCTTTGCACCGGTACCGGCAGATGTGTGAATGGGCAGGAATTCCGCTACCGGGGGCCTCACCACGAAACCGGCATCATGAACAGGATCGTGGCCATTCAAACCGGTAACGGCACGAGTCAATTAAAACCCGGGGCCTGACCACGAAACCACCGGGCTACGTGACCCCAATAAGCCAGCCTCCTGCAAGGATCGCTTTCTTTTGGTTATTTTTCTTTACGAGTAAAGAAAAGTGACATCTCACACGTTCCCAAACGGCCAACATCGCCCAGCCGCGACAGCAGCTAGAAGCATGAAAACCCCGCCCTAAAGAGACACCCCCGCGTCAGCGGGCTAGACAGAATGTATTGACCTGCCGCACCTCAAGCGGCGTGGATTAGGCTTGAGGTGGGTAAAACCAGAGGCCCAGAGCCACAATTGAGGGGGCAGGTCAATACATTCTGTCTAGAATGAAGGCGCCCAGTCCTCACGGGAGATCCCATGCATCTCGAAGGTTCCTGCCATTGCGGTGCGGTCAGCTTCAGCCTGGAGTCCGACTCGCCCTATCCGTTCATGCATTGCCACTGCTCGATCTGCCGCAAGACGGCGGGCGGCGGTGGCTATGCCATCAACCTCGGCGGTGACGCCGCCACGCTGAAGGTTCGCGGCCAAAAGCATATCGGCATCTATCACGCGGTAATGCGCGAGCCGGGCAAGCGCGCGCGCCGCTCGCCGGCCGAGCGGCATTTCTGCCTGAAGTGCGGCAGTGCGCTATGGCTCTGGGATCCGCGCTGGCCGGAGCTGGTGCATCCGCAGGCGTGCGCCATCGATACGCCGCTGCCCAAGCCGCCGGAGGTGGTGGAAGCCGCGCTGGATTTTGCCGCGCCCTGGGTCGATGTGCCCAAGGGGCGGGGCCACGTCCATTGCGCTACCTGGCCGTCCGAGTCCCTGGCGCAGTGGCACAAGCGCCTTGGCCTTCAAGGTTAGCCGCGAGCCAGCATGATGCCCGCGGTGGCGATCAGGCACAGGGCAAACGCGGCGCGCAGCCGCCGCTCCGGCATGCGGTGGGCGAGCGCCACACCCCACGAGATGGTCAGCATGCCGCCCAGGGAGAGCGGGATGCCGCTGGCCCAGTCGACATGGCCGGCGTGGGCATAGGTGGCCAGCGCCACCACCGCGCCGGGCGTGACCAGTGCCAGCGCCAAGCCTTGCGCCGCCGCCTGCCGGAACCCGAACAGCCCGACCAGGGCAGGCGCCGCCACCACGCCGCCGCCCACGCTGAAAAAGCCCGAGAACGCGCCGCCGACCACGCCCAGCGCCGGAATCCAGCGCGGTGACAGGCGGGCCTGCTGCGCCGTGGCGGCGCGCCCGGGCAGCAGCCGCCAGAGGAAATAGAGTGCCAGGCCAATCATGAAGCAGGCAAAGATGCGGCGCAGCAACACGGCGTCGATGGCGGTGGCCAGGCGCGCCGAGGCATAAGTCGCCAGTACCGCCGACAGCCCGAGGACGACGGCCGTGCGCAGCGCGATGTCGGCGCGCCGGCGGTATTGCCAGAAGCCGATCAGCACATTGGGCGCGATCATCACCAGGGCGGTGCCCTGCGCCAGCTGCTGGTCCATGCCATAGAGCAGGCCCAGCGCGGGAATGGCAATCAGCCCGCCGCCGATGCCGAACAGCCCGCCCACGGCGCCCAGCGCGCTGCCCAGGCCAAAGATCAACAGGGCGGACAGCAAAGACGGCAGCAGGGAATGGTCAGGCATGGAATACGGGAGACGTCTCTAACGGCAACGACGTGCATGCGGGGTGATTGATAACGCCCGAGGCCGGCATTGGGCAGGGGCAAAAGGCGCGAAGCGCGTAATGATACGTGTGGCTTTGGCAGCCCGCCTGCGGGCCGCTTCGTTTTGTCATGAAAGCAACTGTTTGTCAGGGTTTTCCCTCGAAACGGGGGCGTTCGAGGGGTTTTCACCAAATTTGTTGGCTGCGTGAAAGGCATTTGTAATGCGGTTCGGTTTGAATGCGCTCGTGAGATCGTTCGCCGTTGCCGGATACCGGCATGTACACGTCGGGTTCCAAGGAGATGCGTGAATATTCGCTGACTCGGTGCACCGATCGGCGGGCATGGTCGTTTACCGCACTCTTAAGTCGAACCCGAGCCAGATTGATCGTGCCTTTTTCCATTCCTCGTTTTCTGCTGCTAAGCCTCCTCGGTGTCCTCGCAGGCGCTGCCGCGGCGGGCTCGAATGTGCCGCAAAGCGCACCCTTGCCGATGGACGGCCCCTGCGTGGCGCCGCCGTCCAAAGCTGTCGTGACTCTCGCCCAGGTGCGGGTGGATGCCGTACGCTGCAACCGCGACATCATCGCGGCGCGGCGCAATGTGGAAGCCAGCCAGGCCGATATCCAGATTGCGTCGCAGCGGCCCAACCCCGTGCTCAGCCTGGGCGTGGCCAATATCAACCCGCATGCAGGCTTCAACTCGGGCGGCCCGCGCAGCAAGACGGTGGATTCCACCCTGCGCGTGGACCAGGTGATCGAGACCGCCAACAAGGGCGGCTTGCGCGTGGATACGGCGCAAGCCGCCAGCCGCGCCGCCGGTGAAGTGCTGCAGGCGGTGATCACCCAGCAGGCGAGCCTGGTGGACCAGGCATTCTATGAGGCACTGGTGAGCCAGGAACGGGTTGCCGTGCTCAATGAGACGCTGGCGCTCTACGGCCGCACCCAGCAGGCCAATGATGCCCGCCTGAAGGCGGGCGACGTGTCGCGCGCCGATGTGGCCAAGCTGCAGCTCGATGTGCTGCGCGCGCAAGCCGACCTGCGCAGCGCCATGGCCGACCATGCCAGCGACAAGGCCGCGCTGGCGCAAGCCATCGGCGTGCCCGGCACGCTGGCCGAAAACCGCCTGACGCCCGACTGGCCCGCCCTGGACGTGCCGGTGCCCGAACCCGACGCCGACACCGTGCAGCGCCGCGCGGACGTGGCCGCGGCCGAAGCCCGCCTGGCCGCCGCCGCCAGCGCGCGCGACCTGGCCCGCGCCGGGCGCGTGCCGGATGTCACCGTGGGCGCGCAGGCCGAGCACTATCCCGCTTCCGCCGCCAACCAGAACGGCAACGGCAACAGCTTCGGCGTGTTCGTGTCGATCCCGCTCTACGTGCGCCACAGCTTTGGCGGCGAAGCCCGCCGCGCCGAGGTCGATTACTACGCCGCGCTGGATGAGCGCAACCGTGTGCTGCTCGAGGCGCAAAATGAGCTGGAGCGCTCGCGCAACCAGCTCGAAGCCGCGCGCCTGTCGCTCAAGCAGATGGTGGAAGGCGTGGTGCCGACCGCCGAGAGCGTCGCCGGCAGCGCCGAGTTTGCCTACTCCAAGGGCGCCAGCAGCGTGCTGGAGCTGCTCGATGCGCGCCGGGCCTTGCGCCAGACGCGCCTGGATGCGGTCAACGCGCAAGGCGATTTCGCCAAATCCCTGTCGGCTTACCGCGCCGCCCTGCAGTCCTCACCCAATTCCCAGGCTCGCCCCGATGTACCGCGTCCTTAATTCCGTGTCTGCTCCGATGTCCGTCCCGATGACTGCTACGCCTGCTTCGATGTCCCCCGTACGTGCCGCGGCCCGCCATGGCGTCGCCGCCCGGCTGGTCGCGTTTTCGCTGGTCGCGCTGGCGCTCGCCGCCTGCGGCAAGAAGGAAGCCCCGCCCCCCAGCGACGAACCCAAGGTCAGCGGCAACACCGTTGAATTCCCGGCCACCGTGCGGACCCTGCCCGGCATCGTGGGCGAGACCGTCAAGAGCGGCGGCGAGCGCATGCTGAGCTTGCCGGGCCGCCTGGTCTGGAACGAAGACCGCACCGTGCGCGTGTCGACGCCGTTCGCCGGGCGCGTGACCGAGGTGCTGGTGCAGCCGGGAACCAACGTCAAGGCAGGGCAGGCGCTGGCCATGCTGACCTCGACCGATTTCGGCGTGGCCCAGGCCGACGCCCGCAAGGCCGCGGCCGACGCCGCCTATGCCGGCAAGGCGCTGGCCCGCCAGCGCGAGCTGTACGGTGCCGGCGTCGTGGCGCAAAAGGACCTGGAGCAGACCCAGGCCGATGCCGCCCGGGCCAATGCCGACCTGCAGCGCACCCAGGCAGCCTTGCGCCAGTACGGCGCCGGCGCGCAGGGCGAGGGCGCGAGCAACCGCTTTGCCTTGCGCACGCCGATCGACGGCCTGGTGGTGGAGCGCAATATCAATAACGGCATGGAGCTGCGCCCTGACCAGCCGCCCACCGCGCCGCTGTTCCTGGTGACCGATCCCGGCGAACTGTGGGCGCAGGTCGACGCGGCCGAGGCCGACATCGCCCTGTTCAAGCCCGGCGTGACCGTCCAACTGGTCTCGGCCGCCTATCCCGGCGAGACCTTCGCCGGCAAGGTGATCAAGGTGGCCGATTACGTGGATCCTGCCGCGCGCAGCATCAAGGTGCGCTTGTCCGTGTCCAACCAGGATCGTCGCCTGAAGGCGGAGATGTTCGTCACCGCCAAGCTGCAGGCCGCCTCCTTCCAGGGCATCGCGGTGCCGTCCAAGGCCGTGTTCCTGGCCGAGAATCACCACTTTGTGTTCGTGCGCACGGCGCAGAACCGCTTCGAGCGCAAGCAGATCAAGCTGGGCGTGTCGCTGCCCGGCATGGCCGAGGCGGTGGAAGGGCTCAAGGATGGCGACGTGGTGGTGACCGACGGCAACCTGTACCTGCAGGACATCCTGCGAGATGCCACCGCGGTCAACGCGGCGCGCGCGAGCGAAGCCAGCAGCGCCAGCGCGAAGCAGTGAGGAAGACCGCCACATGATTTCGCGCATCGTCCATTTTGCCCTGCACCAGAAGCTGTTCGTCTGGCTCGGCCTTGCCATCTTCATCGGGGGTGGCCTTGCGGCCTTCAAGAACCTGCCGATCGAAGCCTTCCCGGATGTCTCCGACATCCAGGTCAACGTCATTACGCTGTACCCGGGCCGCGCTGCCGAGGAAGTCGAGCGCCAGGTCACGATCCCGATCGAGACCGCGCTGGCCGGCACGCCGAACTCCGTGCGGGTGTTCTCGCACACCCAGTTCGGCCTGTCCTTCCTGATGGTCACCTTCAATGACAAGGCCACCGACGTGGTGGCCCGCCAGCAGGTGATCGAGCGCCTGCGCGGGGTGGACCTGCCCGACGGCGTGCAGCCGGAGCTGGCGCCGCTGTCCACCGCCATCGGCGAGATCTTCCGCTTTCGCCTGACCGGCAAGGGCTACAGCGCGCAGGAACTGCGCACGCTGCAGGACTGGGTGGTGGAGAAGAACCTGCGCCAGGTCCCGGGCGTGGCCGACCTTGTCACCATTGGCGGCACCATCAAGCAGTACGAGGTGAACCCCAACCTGGCGAAGATGCGCGACGCCAAGATCTCGCTCGCGCAACTCTTTACCGCCCTGCAGCGCGCCAACTCCAACGCCGGCGGCGGCGCCGTGGCCAACGGGCGCCAGCAATTCCTGCTGCGCTCGCTGGGCAGCTTCCGTACCTCGGCCGATATCGCCGATGTGGTGGTGTCGGAAGTCAATGGCACGCCGATCCTGGTCAAGGACATTGCCGAGATCCGGACCGGCTCCGCGCCGCCCCAGGGCCTGATGGGCCAGGACGACGAGGACGATATCGTCTCGGGCATCGTGGTGATGCGCAAGGGCGAAAACCCCTCGCTTGTGCTTGAAGCGCTCAAGAAGAGGATCGACCTGCTGGACAGCTCGATCCTGCCCAAGGGCGTGAAGATCGTGCCCTACTATGACCGCTCCACGCTGATCGACAAGACCCTGCATACGGTATTCGGCAACCTGGTCGAGGGCGCGTTGCTGGTGATGGCCGTGCTGTACCTGTTCCTGGCCAATGTGCGCGCCGCGGCCATCGTGGCGATCGTGATTCCGCTGGCGCTGCTGTCCACGTTCATCGGCCTGACCTGGGTGGGCATTCCCGCCAACCTGCTGTCGCTGGGCGCGATGGACTTCGGCATCATCGTGGACGGCGCGGTGATCGTGGTGGAGAACATCTTCAAGCGGCTGGGCGAGCTGAAGGAAGCCCAGATCAAGGACAGCCGCGCGCGCATGCACGCCATCCTGCAGGCCACCACCGAAGTGGGCCGCCCGACCGTGTTCTCGATGATCATCATCATCGCCGCGCACATCCCGATCTTTACGCTGCAGCGCCACGAGGGCAAGATCTTCGCGCCCATGGCCTATACCGTGACGGGTGCGCTGGTCGGCTCGCTGATCATCTCGCTGACGCTGGTGCCGCTGCTGTGCCATCTGCTGCTGACCAAGAACATCGCGCATGAAGACAACTTCATGGTGCGCCATAGCAAGCGCCTCTACGAGCCGATGCTGGCCTGGGCGCTGGACCACAAGCGCACCGTGGTGGGCATCGCCCTTGGCCTGCTGGTGGCAACGGTTGGCGTGGGCAAGTTCCTTGGCAGCGAGTTCCTGCCGGAGCTGGATGAAGGCTCGATGTGGGTCAGCTTCGACCTGCCCGCTTCAGTGTCCATCGACGAAGCGCGCGACCAGGCTCGCCGCCTGCGTGGTGTGATTCGCAAGACGCCCGAGGTCAATACCACCATCTCCAAGGTGGGCCGCCCGGATGACGGCACCGATCCCAAGCTGATCAACACCGTTGAAATCCTGGTCGACCTGAAGAACGACAAGCAATGGCGCGCGGGCTACGACAAGCGCAAGATCATCAACGAGATCAACGCCAACCTGCGCCAGCTGCCCGGCATCGAGCCTAATTTCTCGCAGCCGGTGCGCGACAACATTCTTGAGAGCATCTCCCAGATCAAGGGCCAGATCGTGATCAAGGTGCAGAGCGACAGCTTGCAGCAGAACAAGCGCGTGGCCGACCAGATCCTCGCCAACGTGCAATCGGTCCAGGGCGTGATGCGCGCCTTTATCGACCGCGACGGCGAGCTGCCGCAGTATGTGCTGGACTTCGACCGCGCCCAGGCTGCCCGCTACGGTATCAACGTGGGAGACGTGCAGGACCTGATGGAGACCGCGCTGGCCGGCAAGGCAGCCACCGAGCTGTGGGAGGGCGAGAAGCACTTCAGCGTGGCGGTGCGCCTCAAGCCTAACGAGCGCCAGCTGCCAAACCTGCCGAATATCTTCTTGCAGACGGCGGACGGCGCACAGGTGCCGCTGTCGCAACTGGTGCACTTCCGCGCGGCTTCCGGCGCGATGAACATCAGCCGCGAGAACGGGCAGCGCACCACGTCCATCGGCATCTTCATCCATGACCGCGACATGGGCAGCGTGGTGAAGGACATGCAGGCGCTGGTGGCCAAGAACGTCAAGGCCGACGACGTCAAGATCAGCTGGTCGGGCGAGTTCGAGAACCAGGAACGCGCCATGGCGCGGCTGTCGATCGTGGTGCCGCTGTCGGTGCTGGTGATCTTCCTGCTGCTGTTCAATGCCTTCAAGTCGTTCAAGAGCGCGACCCTGATCATCTCGAACATTCCGTTCGCGCTGATCGGCGGTGTGTTCGCGCTGTTCATCACCGGCATTCCGCTGTCGGTGTCGGCTGCGATCGGTTTTATCGCGCTATTCGGCCAGGCCGTGCTCAACGGCGTGGTGATGGTGACCTACTTCAACCAGCTGCGCGACGAAGGCATGCCGGTGCGCCAGGCCGTGCTGACTGGCTCGATGGACCGCCTGCGCACGGTGCTGATGACCGCGTTGCTGGCCATGCTGGGCCTGTTCCCGATGGCCATCTCGCGCGCCATCGGCTCGGAAACGCAGCGCCCGCTCGCCATCGTCATCATCGGCGGCCTGATCACCGCCACCATGCTGACGCTGATCGTGCTGCCCACGCTGTACGAGTGGATGGTCGGCCGCAACTGGCCGGATGAAGAGAACGGCAATGCAGACGAGAACCGGCTGTCGGAGTCGATGCCGGCCTGATCGTCCTGCTGCTGACAAAGTTGGAATTACGCAGGTGGTCCCCCCTCTCCCGCATGGCGGGAGGGCTGGGGGAGAGGGCGGGAGTTCGTTACGCCTGCGTGCTGGAAAACACCACGGGCTTCGCTTCAAGTGGCTCCTAGCTGATATGACTCCCCGTGTCAATCGAGATTGGTTTGATTCAGTTTCACAGTTGCATGTTGTTCCCCAATTTCCTGGAGGGCGA
>NZ_BAAILO010000287.1:0-205 GCF_054589115.1 Cupriavidus sp. 8B
TGATGCAGAATGGCGTGAGTGGGCGGTGTTTTAGCGCTTCTAGCTGCTGATGCAGAATGGCGTGAGTGGGCGGTGTTTTAGCGCTTCTAGCTGCTGGCGCGGCTGTACAGTGTTGCCGTTTTAGAACGTGTGAGATGTCACTTTTCTTTACTCGTAAAGAGGGTGGAGACAAAAGAAAGAAAGACCTATTCTTCCTAAACTGAAC
>NZ_BAAILO010000288.1:0-15080 GCF_054589115.1 Cupriavidus sp. 8B
GGCGCGCTCCCGTCCAACCCAGGCGCTACCAGTATAGGTCTATCCAGAGGACATTCTGATGTGGCTGCAAGCGGACATTCTGATTTGGCCTCTACACCGCTAGCAGGCATAATAGTTCTTATGTTAAATCATAAGCGTGTGAGCGATTGGGAGACGCCCATGGACTCCGACGACCCCAGCGCGGGAGGCATTGGAGCGCGGCGTGCCTGCAGGCCTAGTCCCCCGATTACGCCGGGCGTCAGCTCCAGTTCCTGAGTCAACGCCTAGTACTTGGCCAAGGCATGGGTTCGCTCGACCACCCAGCGGACTTTGCCAAGCGCGCTGCCGTGGGGGGCTGGCCACGCGATCGTCGCCTTCCTCTCCGATCTCTCAGCGGGCACCGCTGCGAACCGCTCGCGTTGTCGCCCCAGTAGAACCACTCTAGGATCGCAACAAGCCCCCTTGCGATATGCTCTATATGTTCATTAGCGCGTTGCGAAGTCAGCCGGCTACCAATTCAGTTGCACATTCCGCTCACCCATACGCAATGTGGTGTGTTTATCTACACCGTTATAGGTTGCCACGACCTGATAAGTCGCCCTAGGCGCTTTGATGAGGCAGCGTGGCCCAGTCGAATGAAAGGATGCAACTTCGACGCCGTTGCGCGAAAGTGTGATGGCAACGTCAGATAGATACTCGCCGCGCGCGCCTTCGGTGAATAGCAGACCCATATCAAAATCCTTCGACTCCGACTTGAGCGCCTGCTGCTCGTCCTCGCCAACGCCGCCGCAAACGTAGCTGACTGGGCCTATGGTGTGACGAGCAAGATCGGCTGCATGTGCACTGGGGCCCGCGAATACTGTAATGACGCCGACCACAATGGCACAGAGGCTGCCCTGCCAGGGCTTCGGACTGCACATATGGCGCCATATATGACGAATTGCTTGCATGGATAATCTCCAACTAGGTCCATATAAATTGGACGGATCATCATTGAAATTGTTCTACATTAGTTTTAAATAGAAAAATGTGATTCAAATACTGTGTTTAGAATTAATCATATGCTTTAGTATCTTTTCGATCGGTCGATTTTCTGATAAGCGTTTCGTTGCGCACTTTGATTTCTCCACCTCGTCGCCGACGGCTCCCCCATCAAATTGCCGCAGTGGTTCCAAGTCACGTTGAATAGCGAAGACCGTTCCCTCGACGTAACCGTCTGACTGCCAGCGTTCTTGACGAGGGTGATACTTTCAGGCGACGTTCGGGCGAAGCTCCTCAGCCACGGCCCATGGCAGCAGTTCGCTGACGCGATTGACGGTGTGGTCGGCGATGCGAGCAATGACGTGTCGCAGGTAGGCCTCGGGATCGAGACCGTTCAGCTTGACTGTGGCCACCAGCGAACAAGTCGCCGCGCCGCGTTCGCCGCCACTGTCGGAGCCGAAGTGCAAGAAGTTCTTTCGACCGAGAGCAACGGCCCGCAACGCGCGCTCCGCGGCGTTGTTGTCGGTCTCGACGCGACCATCACTGGCATACAGTGTTAGTGCCGTCCACTGATTCAATGCGTAACTAATGGCCTTCGCGGTATCGCTTTTGTGCGACACCTTGCTGAGCGTCGAGCGTAGCCTCAAGCCATTGCAGGTAAGACTTCGCCAGTTCGGATCGGCGGATCTCTATATCGTCGAAGGTAGTCATTTAGGCATTGTCGTTTTGACGACAATGAACGACAGCGAAAGTGGCGTGCGCCTGGCTTGCCTCAAGAAACCAAGCCAAGAAACGCCGGAGCGTGCTTAACCGAGCGAGGGGCGACATCAAAATCCTTTCGGCTCGTACATCGACCGGATGAGCGGATCGAACCGCGGGCGAATGGCACCGCGCAGCTTGCCCCACAGGCTTATCCCGTTGCGCGGCGGTCAAATTCCGCTGCGCCCTCTCCCGCCGGCCCTGGCTTGAGTTTGGTGTGCGTCGCGGTGGCCTCCGCTTCTGCGCCCGGCCTGCAGCCGCGCCCGCTCCTCGGCGCGGCCACGGCGGTGTCCCGCGCCCCCGCTTGCACCGCCGCCAGTTCCTTGCTCAGAGCCGCCACCGTCTGCTCGACCTTCTGGCGCAGCGCGCGCTCCTGGTCAATCTCGCGCGGCGCTCGGTGGCGCGGGCCAACTCCTGCGCCACTGCGACCTGCTCGTGCGCGTGTCCCAGCTCCGTCGAGAACTGGGCATCCCCGTGCTTGTCACGAGCTGAATGCGCCCTATTGCATCCTGAATTTAATAAAATACTAGTTATATCAGATTTAATTTATTCTAAATTCTTTGCTCGGAAGTTAGCGGCCAATTCCTAGGCGGTCCACATGACAACCAGACGACACCGTTGCAAATACCGCACGCAAGCACAAATATAAATTCGAAAACCTTTCGAAACGCCGATAATGTTGCAAGGCACAAGACCAAGCACACGCGCAGCCCCTTGAAACGTCGCCGCCCGGTATTGGCCCGCACAAAAGCAGTGCATTGGCCAAAACTACCTGTCGGAATTCGATGATGTCGGCGCTGCATATAGCGGTGATGTTGTGATGTCAGTAGCCGCAGTCGGCTGCCCTATCGCTGATCCACAACACGGCCCCTTTGAAGCACGACCGCGTATGCGATTCCCCGCCTCCTTCGATTCGAAGGTTCCCAATGGGCAATGGATTTTTTGCTGGTGCTGTCCTTTAGTCCAATTTTTTCGATCGTTGTGCCACAGGAGCTATCGTGATGAAATCGCTTCGTACCCTTACCATTGCTGCCTTTGCGGTCGCTGCTCTTTCTCATACTGCGCTGGCCGCCGATGCGCTGCCCTCCTTTGCTGGCGACCTATCGCTGACCTCAGTGTCCGGCCTGTCGTCGGGAGCCTTCATGGCAGTCCAGTACCAGGTCGCATACTCCGGCTCGGTAGTCGGTGCCGGTGTGGTAGCGGGGGGGCCGTATTATTGCGCGGCTGGGAACATCCTCAACACGACGATTTGCATGGGGCAGGTGCCGTTCGTGCCGCCGAATCCAGCACTGATGGTAGCCGCCGCGACGGGTTTTGCGTCGCTCGGCCAGATCGACCCGCTATCGAATTTGCAGAAGGCCCGGGTCTATGTATTTAGCGGAACCAAGGATACTGTCGTCTACCAGCAGGCAGTCGACGCAACAGTGTCGTTCTTCAAGGAGGCCGGCGTTCCTCCGTCTAACCTGCAGTACGTGAACAACGTGGCAGCCGGCCACGCATTCATCACACCAGCGTTCGGCAACGTGTGCTCCGATAACGCCTCTCCATATATCAGCCATTGCGCGGTCGGCAAGCAAAAGTACGATCAGGCCGGCGCGTTGCTGCAGCAGATCTACGGCACGCTGAACAAGCCGGCGAAGAGCCTGTCAGGGAGAATCGTACCGTTCAACCAGCGCGAATTCGCGACGACCGCGACAGGCATGGCGGATACGGGCTTCGTCTATGTGCCAAATTCATGCGCTCAGGGAGCAGTGTGCAAAGTCCACGTGGCATTCCATGGGTGTAAGCAGTCCGAAGCCGTTGTCGGCAATGATTTTTACGCGAAGACGAACTACAACTACTGGGCGGACACTAACAACATCCTTGTGCTGTACCCGCAGGTGAATGCGTCTACGGTTCCCTTTAATCCGCAAGGCTGCTGGGACTGGTTCGGTTATACCGGCCCCGATTACGCGCTGAAATCGGGGTCGCAATTGAGCGCAGTCAACGCCATGGTCGGCCGGCTGCTCTCGAAGCCGTAGTGCACGGCGGCCGCCCACATAAATTATTGAACGCTCGTTCAATGTATGGTGCCTATGGATACCCTAGGAGAGGGGCGGTCACATCATCGGGTAAGCTTCGAACGGCGTCCGCGCACAGGTGGCGCAGCTTGCCCAGAGCGTCAATTACCGGGTGTTCGCCGGTGGCTTGCCAGGGCAGCTTGGCGACGGCCACCAGTAACGCGCGCACGGGCCTGATGGCGTCGATCAGCCGCTGCCTGATCGCAGACGACCGGCTCGGTGTGCGCTGAGTGCGCTTGGCGGCCACCGACTGGGCCAGATGCGAGCGCAGCTCGGCATCTGGAATACTCCCATCGCTACTCAAGCTGGCCAGCTCGGCGAGCAGTTGCCGGTACTGTGCGGCCCAGTCGATGGGAGCCGTCACACCCTCGGCGCTCTGCCGCGTTCCTCCTCAGCGACTGAAGCGGAAATTGGCTCACCGGCCGCCAAGCCGGTCATGGTCTTCATCACTCAACCGGCCGGCCGTGGCGAGCACGGGTGGACAGTCATCCACGCCGCTGAACGAATGCAACTCCTCCCTAAGCAGCCTTTTCGGGCGGCCGCACGCCATTGGTGACGTATTGCCGGATCGCCTCAAGGATGCCCAGATCCAACTTCTTCGCGTCAACCACCCCGAAATGGCTGAGCCACTGTTCCACCAGCCTGGAGCGCTCAGGGTCAGATCGGTCGCTTCCAACAAGTTCTGGATCAGCCGGGCTCAGGCCGGCAGCAACTTCCACTGCGGCCAGTTGGAGCACGGTCGGCGCACCATCCATAAGCTCGCCCATCTGGCGTCCGATCCGGCGATAGTGATCAGATTTGACGTGTGCCTGAGCAGCCGCCTCGTCGGCATAGCGCTCGACAAACACGTATTCACGTGCTTCCTCCGAACGCCACAGGTCGTACGACAGGCACCCGGCTTCCGCGCACGACTCGACGACCAGGCCGGCCGCCAGCGCTTCAAACTCGGCCTCCCGGCCCTCCTTCACCTTGATCTTCGCTACGATTCCACGCATTTCCTTGTCCCCCTGATTGTTCCCAAATGTTTAGCCACGCGACAACATTCCCTGAAGTCGCGTCGCGACGATCTCCTCCGCCTGGTGCATGATCCTGTCGATCAGGTCTCCGACCCGGGGAATATCGTGGATGAGCCCGGCGACCATGCCGCAGGACCAGGCGCCCGCGTCGAGGTTGCCGTCCCGCATCACGCGCGGATAAACACCGCCGACCTCTTCGACGATGTCTGAGAAGGTGATGTCCGCCCCCAGGCGCCTTTCCTTCTCCAGTAGGCGCTCGACCCCCGCATTGTTCAGCACACGCTCGGTATTGCGCAGCGGGCGCATGACAAGCCGCGTATCGAGTTCCGTTGCCGCAATGATGGCTTGCTTGACCTTTCGATGTACCGGCGCCTCTTCCGTCGCGACGAAGCGGGTTCCCATGTTGATGCCGGCCGCGCCCATCGCCAGCGCGGCGACCAGCGAGCGGCCGTCTGCCATCCCGCCCGAAGCGACAAAGGGCACCCTGAGTTCGTCCGCGGCACGGGGTAGCAGAATGAAGTTTGGGACGTCGTCCTCGCCCGGATGTCCGCCGCATTCGAAGCCGTCGACGCTGACCGCATCGCAGCCGATGCTCTCGGCCTTCAGTGCATGCCGCACCGACGTGCATTTGTGGATGACCCGGATGCCCGCCTCGTGCAGCGTCGGCAGCCATTGCTGGGGATTGTTGCCGGCCGTCTCGACAATTTGGACCCCGCCTTCGATGATCGCCCGCACATAGCCCGCGTAGTCCGGCGGATTGCGCGACGGCAGAAAGGTGAGATTGACACCGAACGGCTTGTCGGTCATTTCCCGGCATCGCCCGATCTCACGGGCCAAGGCGTCCGAACTTGGCTGCGTCAGTGCCGTAATGATGCCCAGGCCGCCCGCATTCGACACCGCGGCGGCCAGTTCCGCAAACCCGACGTAGTGCATGCCACCCTGAATGATGGGATGCTCGATGCCGAACAACTCAGTGATCTGCGTCTTCATCGACGAAGTTCCTTGTAGAAAGATATTGATTGGTTAGAACTGGTCGGCCGGCAGCGCCATCAGGCAGGCTGCGCCCGTCTCCACACGCTGCCGCAAGGTCGGGACCAGCGGCAGTTCACGCGCGAACCAGAAGCGGGCGAGTTCCAGCTTGCGGCGTAGGAAAGTCCCGTTCTCCGCGTCGGGCAACAGGCCAAGCGCGACGTCCGACATCCGCAGCCACATCCAGGCGCAAGCGACGATACCCATCATGGCCAGGAAATCGCTGGAAGCGGCGCCGGCGTCGTAAGGGTTGCGCGACGGGTCAGCAAGCCACTTCGCGCAGGCACGGATATCCTGCGCGGCTTGCCGTAGCGTATCAGCGTGCGCGCGCAACGGCTCGCGCTGTGCCGCCTCCCATGCGGTGGCATCGACCATGTCGAGAAACCCGGCCAGCGCCCGGCCGCCGCCCGCGGGCAGCTTGCGCAGCACGAGATCCAGCGCTTGCACGCCGTTGGCCCCCTCATAGAGCTGGAAGATGCGACAGTCGCGCACGAGCTGCTCGACGCCGTTGTCACGGATATAGCCGTGCCCGCCCATCAGTTGCATGGCGTCGTTGGCCGACTCGAAGGAGCGGTCGCTGAAGAATGCCTTGACGACCGGCGTCAGCAGGCTGCCGATCGCGTTCCGGTCGGCACGCAGTACTTCGTCCGGTTCGCCGAGCAGCGCCATCACGTGAAGCGCGAGGGCACGGGCGGCTTCGAGGAAGGACGCCTGCTTCAGCAGCAGCCGGCGCACGTCTGGATGAACCACGATTGGGTCCGCCGTGCCGCCTGTGCGATCCTCCGCCTTGGCGGCCCGGCCGGCCAGCCGCTCGCGGGCGTAGTTGGCCGCATGCCCGTAGGCGCGGCTTGCCGACGACAGCGCCTGCAATCCGGTGACGAGGCGCGCCGAATTCATCATGTCGAACATACCGCTCATGCCAGCCGACGACTTGCGTTGCGTGCCGCCCGGCTGGCTCGACCCCCGCAGCGGATAGGCCAGCGCATGCTCGAATGACAACGTGCAGGTCGCGCTACCCTTCAGGCCCATTTTGTGCTCGATCCCGGCCACGACGACGCCGTTCGATCCGCCCAGCATGCCGCTATCGGGGTCCACCACACGTTTGGGTACCAGGAAAAGCCGGACCGTCGACAGGTCATCGCTGATACGTCCATCCTCGCCCGGGACCTTCGCCAGCACGAGGTGGATGACGTTCTCGGTCAGATCCTGGTCGCCACCGGAAATGAAGATCTTGGTGCCGCTGAGGCGCCAGCTACCGTCAGGCTGCGACACCGCACGCGTCTTCATCAGCCGCAGGTCAGTCCCGCAATGCGGTTCGGTCAGGCACATCGTGCCGGCCCAGCGGCCCGCCACCATCGCCGGGACGACGTGCTCCAGCATCCACGGCTCGCCGGTACGGCGGACCGTCGCATGCGCACCGTCGGTCAGCGCCGCATAGAGGCCGAGCGAATTGCAGGCCGACGCGGAGAACTCGCGCACGGCCTGGTCGATCCCCTCCGGCAGGCCAGCTCCGCCAGATTCCTCTGGAACCGAGACCCGGTTCCAGCCTGCCTCGCACAGCGCGGCGTATCCAGCCAGGTAGCCGGACGGCGTTCTGACCGCGCCATTGTCGAAGTGGCAGCCTTCTTCGTCCCCGGGGCCGTCCAGGGGTGCCCAGACCTTCTCGAAAAAGCGCGCGGCCTGTTCGAGCACCTGTCGCGTGTCGTCCCGCGCCATGCCACCCAGCGCGTGTGGCATGGTGGGCGCGATCACGTCGTGCAACAGAAAGACGTAGTCGTCGACGGGCGCCTTGTAGTTTGTAGACATGGTAAGTCCTTTTTTGATGAATGCGATCGATGGCCGGATGTTGGGCCGGTCAGGCGTCACCCCAGCGATAGCCGAAGTCGAGGGCGAACAGCCGCTTGCGGGCAGTTCTGCGGTCGATGCGCCGGCTCATGTGTCAGGCCCCTTCGATAAGTCGAACCGCATAGGGAATAGTGAAGGAGCGCAGCGCGCCATCCAGGGCCGCATCGTCGGCTTCAAGCGTCGGCACTCGGATCTCCACGAAGAAGCCGCGGCTGTCCCGGTCTGTGGCCTGCACCTCTGCGCTTCGGCCAATGCCGTCGAGGGCGGCACGGAACATCCGCTCAATGGCGTCGACGCGCAGCAGGTTCTTCTGAATCTTGCCGACTGACGTCTTCGGCATTTCTGGCAGCACGAAACAGTGTTTCGGAATTGCCGCCCGTTCTAGCGTGTGCTCGGCGGCGTACCGTAGAACGCTATCTGCCGAGGCGCTCGCTCCCGGCTTAAGCACCACATAGGCGACCGGCACCTCACCGGCGTGCGTATCGGGCGCACCGACCACGGCGGCGTCCTGGATCGCCGGATGGCCGAACAACACCTCCTCCACCATCTTCGGATCGATGTTGTGTCCGCCGCGGATGATCAGATCCTTGGAGCGGCCAGTGATCCACAGCCAGCCGTCCGCGTCGAAGTAACCGAGGTCGCCGGTGTCCAACCAGTCGCCATCGAACCAGCGGGCAGCCTGCTCCTGGCCCAGATAGCCAGGGAACACCGAAGGCCCGCGCACGACAACGAAGCCCGGCTCTCCACGCGGACAGTCCCGCGCCACGTTTCCGGTGCCGTCCGGCACCACCACGCGGACCTGCTGGTACGGCAAGCGTATACCCGAGCTCCCAACCTTGACCTGTCCGACCCGGGGCGTGATGCAGTTGACCGCAGTGGTTTCGGTCATGCCCCAGCTTTCACGAATGCGGTGGCCGGTCATGCGATGAAAGGCGTCGGCGACGGTAGTCGACAGGGGCGCGGTCGACGAGGCGACGTAGGCCAAGGTCGAGATGTCCGCGCCATCCAGCGGAATCGACAGCAACTGATTCACCAACGTCGGCACGACGGTCAGCATGTTGGCTCGAAAAGCCTCGACGATGCGCCAGAGGTTCGGAAGCACGGACGGATGGCGGAATCCGGCTGACGTCATCAACACGACTGTCGCACCCCTCGCCAGCGGGCTGAAACAGGCGGTCACCGCGCCGGCGACGTGGAAAATCGGGACACCGACCGCTTGCACCTCGGTCGAGTCGAATCCCAACGTGCGCTGCGACGCCCACACCCAGAACACCTGGTTGCGGTGCAGGTTGCATGCCAGTTTAGGCGCGCCGGTCGTGCCGCCGGTGTGGAAGAGCGAGGCGGTGTCGTCAGACGAGAAGATCCGCCCAGAGACCAGGCGGTCGGAGGGATAGCGCTCGACGGCTTCGGCGAAATCAATGACGGGCACGCCCGCGACCTTCGCCGGACCAGCTCCGCAGATGCGAACTACCGCGGCCAGCGATGGGAGGTCGCGCGCTATGGCCTCGGCCTTGGCCCAGATCTCGGCGTACTCGTCGCCACCAAACGCAACCAGTACCTTGGTCCCCGCCGAGCGGAACATCTGGACGAGGATGTCCGGCTCCAGCATCCAATTGACCGGATTGACGATTCCGGCGGCCTGAGCGCCCCACAGGACGAACTGCGATTCGGGAATCGCTGGCATCAGCACCGAGACGACATCGTCCTTGCCAACGCTGAGGTCGTTCAGCAGATTTGCCGTCTGGTTGACCTTGGCCCGCAACTCGGCATAGGTCACCTGCCGTTCAGTCTCCAAGGGACGGGCGCCGTCGGTGAAGAAGCGGATGGCAACCTTCGAGGGGTCGATGGCGCAGCCGTCCATCAGCATTTCGTAGGTGGAGGCCGGCAGTTTGCGGTCCGCAAGCGGGACGCGCTCGAAGTGGGCAACGTCGGCTTCGCTCAACAGGAGGTCGGGGGTCCAGTAGTCTGGCATCGGGGCGTTCATCTTGTTGTCTCCAGTTTCTATATTTTTTTGGGCGGGCTGCACCCCAAGGGCGCAGTCCCCCCTCCGCGCGATGACGTTCGTCGCACGGCGCCGGTTGGTGTCTGTAATCGACGGGGAATGCGCCTGGTAGTACAGCTTGGCCATCGACTCCGCGACACATACCGGCCTAGCCGATACTTCCATCTCGAAGGTGACTGTCCACGCCACCTTCACGCCGCCCTGCCCTTCGTCAGCCACGTTCTCCAGGACGGCGCGGACGCGTACCTTCGCGCCGACAGGCACGGGGCCGGTAAAGCGGACGCGGTTCAGGCCGTAGTTGACGCGCGCACGTACGCCCTCGAAGCCAGTTATCTGCGCCATCAGCATCAGCATCGGCAGCAGCGACAGCGTTAGTGGCTCCCGTATCAGCGGTCATGGAGGTCAGCCGCACCTCAGCGCCCCTGGAATCGCGCCTCGCGGCGCTCGACGAAGGACTGGATTCCTTCCTTGAAGTCTTCCGTGGCGAAGACCTGCTCGCTCACCCGCGGGATGACGTCGATGGCCGCCTTCTCGCCGTGCTCGATGTAAGTCAGCGCCGCCGCTTTGGTCGCGCGCAGGCCGATGGGGGCGACCTTGCAGATCAGCCGGGCGATCTCCATCGCGCGCTCGCGGTGCCTGCCATAGGGATGGACCTCCTGGACGAAGCCGCAGCGATACGCCTCCTCTGCCGAGAACTCGTCGCACAGGAACAGGTGGTACATCGCGTTGCCCCAACCGGTGCGCGTCAGGTAGCGGAAGTGAGCGCCGCCGAGCGGGGCGATGCCGCGCTTCGATTCGAGTTGGCAGAAGCGCGCGGTATCGGCGGCAATCACGATGTCGGAGGCGAGCATCTGCTCGATGCCGATGGTATAGGTGATGCCGTGGACGACCGAGATCAGCGGCTTTCGGCAGCGCTTTTTGAGGCCGAACGGGTCGACTTGGTCGTCTGGAATCGGCTTGGCCGTGACAGTCGGGCCGAAGAACTTCGGCATATCGAGGCCGGCCGTTGTGTGCTCGCCTGCCGGGTCCAGCACCGCCACCCACAGGTTGTCGTCGTTGTCGAACTCGGTCAGCCGCTGCGAGAGCTGCTGCATCAGATCCGGCGTGATGGCGTTCTTCTTGGCGGCGTTGTCCAGCGAAATAATGGCGATATGGTCCTCGATCGTCATACGGACTTCGGGCGTGCCTGCTGCGTTGCTCATGGTGTTTTCCTTTGAATCTGGATGGTTTGAATTCGGGTTCGAACGTCTTCAGACCGCGGTCAGGCCGCCGTCGACGGCGAGGATCTGGCCGGTGATGTGCTTGCCCGCGTCGCTCGCGAACAGCAGGGCCGCGCCCTTGAGGTCGTCGTCGTCACCAATGCGCTGCAGAGGCGCCCACTCCGACAGCTTCTCGACGCCCACTTTCTCGATCGTCCCCCTGGTCATCTTTGACGGGAAAAAGCCCGGCGCAATGGCATTGACGGTGACGCCATGCGGGCCCCATTCGCCGGCCAGCGCGCGCGTAAAGTTGACGATGGCGCCTTTGCTGGTGTTGTAAGCAATGGTCGGCTGCCCCTTAGGGCCGTTGCCCTTGAGGCCGGCAATCGAGGCGAGGTTGATCACGCGCCCGAATCGGTTGGGAAGCATCGACAGCCTGCCGATCTTCTGCGTCAGCAGGAAGATTGAGCGCACGTTCAGGTTCATGACCTTGTCCCAGGCGGCCAGCGGGTGGTCGACGGTGGTCGCGCCCCACGTGGCGCCGGCGTTGTTGACGAGGATGTCGACCTTGCCGAGGCGTTCCATCGCTTCGTTGGCGAGGCGTTCAACGTCGTCCTCCACGGCGTTGTCAGCAGCGATCCAGCTTGCGTCGACGCCCAGGCCGGCCAGATGCGCCTGCGCGGATTGAAGCGCGTCCGCCTTGCGCGCCGAGATCACCACGCGGGCGCCCTGCGTGCCGAGCGCCTCGACGATCTGCAGGCCCAGCCCGCTGGACCCCCCGGTAACGAGAGCCGTGCGGCCCTTCAGGTCGAAAAGATTTGCCACAGCAGTCATTGCGTCTCCTTGATTGTGGGTGGAACTCGTCACAGCACTTCGATCAGCCCGGCGGCGCCTTGTCCGCCACCGATGCACATGGTCACCACGACGTACTTCGCGCCGCGCGGCCTGCCCTCGACCAGCGCGTGGCCGGTCAGCCGCGCGCCGCTGACGCCGTAGGGATGGCTCACTGGAGGTCCTCTCCAGGTTTGACGCTCTGGTGGTTCTGATTGGCTGTCATCGGCCCCGGGCTCAGGCGGGGGCAGCGGTCCGGACGGGCGCCCGTTGCAGGAAGCGCCGGAAAATTTCCTGTGCCTCGGGCGACTGCCGCAGGGTGTCGAACACGACCGTCTCACGCTGGAGACTGTCCCTGACCAGCATCTCGGTCGCCTCGCGCACCAGTCCGCGCGTCGCCATCAGCGCCTGGCGCGGCTTGGTGGCGAGGCACTTGGCGATCGACAGCGCCTCCGCCGCGACTGTCTCCAGCGGCATCACGCGATTGACGAGTCCAGCCCGATGGGCTTCGGCGGCGGGAATGGTGGTGGCCAGCAGCAGCCATTCGGTCGCCTTGTTGCGGCCCACTACCTGCTGCAGCAGCAGCGTGGAGGCGAATTCTGGGCACAGCCCGAGGTCGACGAACGGGAAGCGGATGCGGGCGTCGTCAGAGGCGACGACGTAGTCGCAATGCAGCAGCACGGTCGCCCCGATGCCGACCGCATGCCCGCAGACGCAGGCCACCATCGGCTTGCGCAGTGCGATGACCGCGCGCAGGAACGACATGGCGGGCGACTCCTTGTGTTCGGTGGCCTGTCCATTGACGAACAAGCCGATGTCGTTGCCGCTGCTGAAGTTACCGCCCTCGCCACGGAGCAACACGACGCGGACGTCATCGCGACGGTCCGCCTCGGCGACCGCGTCGGCGAGCGCCGAATACATCTGCGCGGTGAGCGCGTTCTTCTTCGCCGGCCGGTTGATCGTCACGACCAGCACGCCGTCGTCCAGGTGCAGCAGCACGTCTGCCGTCATCGTTCTCTCCTTCGTTCCGTCTCGTGTGGAGTCGTGTCGTTGAAGAGAGTTTGGACGTCCGGCGCGAATCCGGCTGTCGGAACTTGCCCTACGCCTTGTCAGCGTTTTCTGAAGATGAGGGATGCGATCAGTCGATCAGCCGATGTTCGACGGCATAGCGCGCCAGCTCGGCGTTGCTGCAGACACCGATCTTCTTCAGGATGCGTGAGCGGTAGGTGCTCACAGTCTTCACGCTCAGGAACATCTGCTGGCCGATATCGGTCAGGCGGATACCGCGCACGATCAGAAGCATGATCTCGTACTCGCGCGACGACAGTTGCTGGTGTGGCGCCACGTCGCTGACCCGGTCAAAGCCGTCGAGCAGGCAGCTCGCGACGGCGGGCGTCAGGTAGCGCTTGCCCTTCTCCACTTTGCGGATCGAATCAACCAGTTCCATCGCGTCCATGTCCTTGGTGACATAGCCGGAGGCGCCCGCCTGGAACGCACGCAGTGCGTACTGCTCGGCAGGGTACATGCTCAGCACGACCACCGGCATCGTGGGGCGCTCGGCGCGCAGCGAGGGCAGCATATCCAGGCCACTGCGGCCCGGCATGTTGACATCGAGGAGCGCCACGTCAAAGGGCTGTTCGCGCAGGCGGCCAAGGGCTTCGTTCGCATCGCTGGCTTCGGCCACGACATCGAATCCGTCCTGCTCGGCAAGCAAGCGTTTTAGGCCCTGGCGGAAGATTGTGTGGTCGTCGATCAGCAGCAGGCGAATCATGGCTGTCCTCCGTCGATGTGAGCGCCGGGATTGGCGCATTTGTTGGTGTCTTCGTTGACGCCGGACGCGACCGGCACGCCGAGTCGCACGCGCGCGCCGGAGCGGGGTCCGGTGTCGAGGACGAGTATGCCGTCGAGCTCGCGTGTGCGTTCCTGCATGCCCAGCAGGCCGAGATGGCCATCGGCCGCCACACGATCGATGTCGAAGCCGAGGCCGTTGTCCGAGATTTCCAGCTCAAGGCGATCGGCCACCCAGTCAAGGCTCACGGTGACTTCGGTAGCTTTGGAATGCCTTGCGACGTTGGTGAGCGCTTCCTGGAAGATCCGGTAAATGCCGATCTCACGGTTGTGGTCCAACCCTCGCGCGGCGCCCGTGGCGCGAAAGCGGGTGGCGATACCGTAGCGCCGTTCGAACCGGCCGAGGTCGAGGCACAGCGTGTCATGCAGGCCCAGATGGTCGAGGGCGCCCGGGCGGAGTCCTTCGGAAATTACGCGCATGGCTTCGATGGTCTCCTGCGTGAGCTGGAGGGTCTGGGCTGCGGTCAGCGCCAGCGAGGCAAGCGCCGGCGCCGCCGATCCACCTTGCCGCGCCCGTGGCGCGCGACAGCGGTCCAACGCCTCGATGCCCCGCGACAGCCGCGACAGGTCAAATTTGATCGCCGTCAGCATGCCGCCGATCACGTCGTGCAGCTCGCGCGCTACGCGGTGGCGCTCGTTCTCGCGGACGTTGTTGGCGCTTGCGACCAGCTCCTGCAAGCGCTCGCTGGCCTCGACCAGCTCGGCGCGTTGCCGCTCGCGCTCGGTGATGTCGATGCCGAGGCCGACGATTGCGGGGCGGCCGTGGAAGATCACGCGCGTGCCATGAATCTCGAAGCAGCCTGGGTTGCGGGACGAGGTCCGGCGAATGACGAACAGCTTGGAAGCGCCAACGCCGCTGATCTGGCGCTCGTACTGGGCCATCAGCGCACCGCGTTGCGAGGGGTTCGCCACGTCGCAAAGCCGGGCGCCGAGCAACTTCTCGCGCCTGAGACCGCACATGTGCGCGAAAGTCTCGTTGACATAGCGGAAGCGGCCGTCCTGCAGGATGTAGATGCCGGCGATGGACTGCTCGACGATGCCCTTGAAGGGGACCTCGTAGTCGTCCAGGTCAACGTTCAGCTCGTCCAGTTCGGCCATGGCAGCTACCCGCTATCTGAATGATGGTTGTCATGCTAGAGAATGACGAGCACAATGCAGAAAGTCAAGACAAGAACATGGGATTTGACAGATGGGACACTCACAGGCGGACAAAGCGCAAAGCAGGAAGCGCATCCTGGAACAGGCCGCGGAGCAGATTCGGGATGGCGGACTCGAATCCGTCAGCGTCGGCAAGCTGATGCGTAGCGCCAACCTGACGCACGGCGGCTTCTATGGGCACTTCGAGTCCCGCTCCGACCTGCTGCTGCACGCGCTCGAACGCGCGCTGGATGCCGGGAATGCCGCGTTCGATGCAAAAAACGGGAAGGCGTCGGTCGAGTACAGCGCAACGGTACGCAGCTACCTGAGCCGCAAGCACCGCGACGCGCGCACGACCGGCTGCGCAATCGCTGCGCTGGCGGGCGACGTGGCG